>PGZW01000028.1 GCA_002841515.1 Firmicutes bacterium HGW-Firmicutes-19
GATTGACAGCTTTATCAGCGACCTGAAAATCGATCAGGATGTCGCATTGATAACCAGTTTACGCCGGATAATGGAATATTTCAGACAAAACTATGAGGACCGTTAGGTCTTCATTTTTTTACAGTCATTTTAATTGCATACAATTTAACTAAAACGTAAGATAATATGGTAAACAAACGTAAGAAATCATAATTGAAGATACAGAACTATTGTTGATAATAAATCAATATCACCAATCAAGGTTATCAATAACGTTACCATATAGGAGGAATACACCATGGCCAGTTTCAAACCAGGAATCACAGAATCCAAAACCATAGGAAAACTATTAAACGGGGCGATCATCCCGCGACCCATTGCCTTTGTCATTTCGACATCACCGCAAGGAATCGTCAATGCGTCACCTTTCAGTTATTTTAATGCGATATCATCCAACCCGCCACTGCTTATGATTTCAGTAAACCGTAAGAACGGCTTAATGAAAGATACCGCACGCAACATCCTTGCCACAAAGCAATTCGTCGTTCATATCGTCGATCCGACGATCATCAATCAAGTCAATCAAACCTCCGCTTCATTACCTTACGGAGACAGCGAATTGGATAACAGCACGTTAACACTCAGAGACAGCGAAATCGTTGCTGTGCCTTCTATTAAAGAGGCGAAGGTGACATTTGAAGTCCAGTTTGAGGATCATCAGGTGTATGGAAACGAAAACAATACCGGCACAGACGTATTTATCGGAAGAGTCGTCAATATCGTCATTGATGATGAGTTGATCGATGAACAAAACTATGTTGATTTTGAAAAACTGAACCCGGTCGGACGACTCAGCGGAACCAATTATACCGTGTTAGGAGAGCATTTCTCCTTGGAGCGACCCCGATGATCCATATCTATAAACAGAGAAATAAAGAAGGAAAAACCTTGTTGCTGTTACATGGGACCGGTGGAGATGAAAAAGATTTATTGCCTATAGCCGATATCATCGATCCCAACGCCAACATCCTGAGCGTACGCGGACAAGTATTGGAAGGTGGCAGCAACCGCTTCTTTAGACGGCTGGCCATGGGCGTATTTGATTTGGAAGACTTAGTGTTTCGCACCAAGCGCTTAAAGGAATTTTTGGACTGGGCAGCGGAACACTATGACTTTAATCGAAGCCAGGTGATCGCCGTGGGATATTCCAATGGAGCCAACATCGCAGCAAGCATACTTTTCCATTATAAAGACGCTTTGCAACAGGCCATCCTGTTTCATCCGATGGTACCGATCAATAAGGAACTGCCGGATCTTACCGGAATCAACGTACTGATCTGCGCCGGAGAGAATGATCCCATCTGTCCCCCTCAGCAGGCTCAGCAATTATACGATATGCTCTTTACGGCTAAGGCAGAGGTTACGTTGCTCTGGCAACCCGGCGGACACCGTCTGACGATGGAAGAAATCGTTGAAGCAAAAACATGGTATGAAAAAAAGTGAGAGAAATCTCACTTTTTGTATCCTTTTGTGTACATATCGACTTTATCCTGAGCAATTTTCAAGTAAATGTGTTCATTGCGAAACTCAAACATCATCATCGCCCAATGATACCAGAGGATATGATGAAACATTTCATAACAGTGAAGCTGCTGAAGGGTTGCTTCATCCGGCAGCTGTGAGAAATAGGCGATATAAAACTCCTTTCTCGCGGTATCATCAAATATCTGATTCTCACTCAAAAAGGATGTTACATCAAAATAAGGATGATTATCACCGGCATACTCATAGTCGATCAGATAATCCCTTGTTGAGGCGAATCCGATATTGCCGGCAACCCAATCATTGTGACACAATGTAAAATCATCTTTTTGATTCTTTATGAAATCGATGTACTTGTCTTCATCTTTCAAAACCAGGATTTTATTTTTGATTTGAGATTTGTACTGAACCAACCGGGCAACAGGGTCGAAGTCAAATCCGCTTTTTACTTGAAGTCCATGAAATTTCCTCATCAAGCGTCCGACCCGGTAATGCTTGTCTTTTCCTTTATACTCATCAAAAGTAAGCAAATCTTCAACGAATTTGGTAATTTTTATTCCGGATTTCTCGTTGAAATATACGGTCTCAACATCGAGTGACTGACGGGCGATAAGATCGATTGCTGCTTTCTCATGTTGGCGTGATACGACATTTGCGCTGTTTTGATGCGGTATGCGAACCATAAAAAATTCACCCTTCGATTCGATGAGCCAGTTTTGATTCGTCAGTCCTTTGTCAGTCAAAGTCAAGGAGATGACTTCATTGTTGAACAATTGTCGGATAAGTGTCTCTGTCATAGATGCCCTCCATAGCATAGTTTACACTTTTTTGGTAAAATAATAAACAGGGTGATCGTATGAACGTACTTTTAACGACGTGCAATGCGTCTTATATCCATAAAAATCTGGCTTTACGCTGGTTGTATGTCATGCGTCCGCCGGAATTTTCCGTGTCCATCAAAGAATTTACGATCAATGATGACCCGCAGAAAATTCTGAATCATATGAGTCAAGGCTGGGATGTTATTGCTTTGAGTGTGTATATTTGGAATAGTGAAATCATTGCCGCTCTGATCCAAGACATTTTGCAGTTTAAACCGAAACCAATGATCGTCGTCGGTGGACCGGAAGTCACTTATACATCCCAGAGATGGCTGGATATCGGAGCTGATATCGTGATCCGCGGTGAAGGTGAAGAAGCTTTCTGGCAAGCACTCAAAGGAAATCTGACATTTGAAGGAGTATGCACCAAAAATCATTTTTCGCAAAATGTGGCGATTGCGGATATATCCCGGTTGGAAAAAGTTGAAAGCCCTTATTTTCTAAATTTCGACTTACCAAATCTGGATAAGCAGTATTTGTATGTCGAATCATCCCGGGGATGTCCTTTTGAATGCACGTACTGTTTGTCTTCGATTGAAAAAGGTCTTAGGATCTTCAGTGAAGATTACATGAAGACATTGATAGAGAGAATCGGAAACAGCAATGTCAAGCAAGTAAAATTTCTGGACCGTACGTTTAATCTGTTTCCTGTGCGTGCACTATCGATTGCGAAAGCAATGAATGATCTTAAGTCTGATGTGATTGTACAGTTTGAATGTGAAGTAACAGCTCTTTCAAAAGAGCTGGAGGACTTTTTTGCCCTTGAAGCGGATAAACATCGTTTTCGGTTTGAAATCGGTGTACAATCGTTTTATCCACCGACCCTTCAGGCTGTCAAACGGTATCAAAACAATGAGCAGGTCAAGCGAATCATTCAACGTTGGTCAAATGCGGGATTGACCGTTCACGCCGACTTGATTGCCGGACTGCCTCTAGAATCGTTGGAGCAGTTTAAAAACAGTTTTCTGCAATTGTTTCGAATTCAACCTCAGGAAATTCAGGTTGGGATACTAAAGTGCTTACCCCAGACGCTGTTGAGCGTGCAGGCACAGTCGATGAAATATGTGTTTCAAAACATAGCCCCATATTCAGTACTACAAACACCATGGCTTTCTGAAAATGATATGAAGGATATAACTGCTTTGGCGTTGTGTACGGACAAAACAGTCAATCTGCCAAGAGCAAAAACGCTATGGCATCTGTTGGATGATCGGGGCTTTGATGTTGTTAAACTGATGATCGAATGCGGAAAAAAGATTGAGCAACTCAAGCATCCGTATCAGCTCAAAGATATCATTCACTGTGTTATTGATGTGGGTACGATGTGTCTTGGCTTAAAAGAAACCGAAGCAGCAATCATGACGGATGTTGCCAAACTGAGCAAAGTAACACCGCAGCGCTGGTTTGAATTTGATTTGAGTGATGAAGTCCGGCAAATCATCCTGCATCATGCATCGGTTGCAAGCGGCGTTTCCTACGACGTATTTCGTCGCAAGGGGTGGTTGCACTATGCAATCCAAAACAATGCGTTATGCGTCCAATGCTGGCTGTATACACCCCAATATTATGGCAATTACGGCTATTATTCACTAGAAGGAGAACCGCTATGAAACAACGTCTGATCGTTGCTACCAATAACAGACACAAGGCAGAAGAAATCAAGGAAATGATGATGGATCTGGATTTTGAAGTACTTTCCCTTGCGGATATCGGAATCGATGTCGATGTCGAGGAAAACGGCACGACGTACGCGGAAAACGCATTGATCAAAGCGATGGCACTGCGTGATTTGACCGACGGCTGGATTTTGGCGGATGACTCCGGCTTAGAGATTGATGCCCTAAATCGGCAACCGGGAATCTACTCTGCCCGCTATTTGGGCGAGGATACTCCGTATATGATAAAAAATTCCATGATTTTGGACAAACTTATGGAAGCAGAGGATCGCTCGGCTCGATTTGTATGTTCTATAGCACTGGTTTTTGAGGACGGTTCCTATTGGATCACGGTTAACAAATGCGAAGGTTCGATCAGTGAATCGATTGCGGGCATTAACGGATTTGGTTACGATCCGATTTTCATCCCGGAAGGTTATTCTCAGACGTTCGGGGTTTTACCTTCCGAAATCAAAAACAAAATCAGCCATCGTGCAAAAGCCTTACAAGCCGTGGTACAATACTGTAAACTGTTAGCGGAGGAATCTTATGTTTAAATTCATTCGGACACTGGCATATATTTTGGCTTTCGTTGCCATCATCATTACTTCTGTTGACGTGATGTCTTTTGACCTTGATTTCTTCAGGGATTTCTATTCAAAAAATGAAACAGCCGAGCAAGTCGGCGTGTCTTTTGATGACTTGATGATATCAACGGAAGTACTGCTGGATTATACACGTGGAAAACTGGACTCGCTGGATGTGGCAGTGACGGTTGACGGTCGCAGTGAAATGATGTTCAACAAGCGGGAAGTCGATCACATGGTCGATGTCAAAGACTTGTATCTTGGGGCACTTTTGATCCGCAATATGGCCGTTGTTTTTTTCATCTTTGTATTGCTTATTGATGTTTTGACGAAAAAGTTTTCTTTTGAGCTGCATTGGCAATCCGTCAAACAAGCAGGCACGATCATGTTTGCTTTGATTGCCTTTATTGTTATGGCGGCAGTCATTGACTTTAATACATTCTGGACGAATTTTCATCTGATCTTCTTCAGAAATGACTTATGGCTGCTCAATCCCAATACCGACCGCCTGATTTTGATGGTACCGTTGAATTTTTTCATCACCTTGGTCACCCGGATCATACTCGCTTCAATCGCTGGTTTGGCTTCTGTGATCGGATTTGTCTATTTCTTTGTCAAAAAGGAGAGGAATGCATGATTCACATTGTTTTATATCAACCGGAAATCCCGCAAAACACGGGCAATATCATGCGTACATGTACGGCGACCAATGCCATGCTGCACCTGATTGAACCCTTGGGATTTACTTTAAACGAGAAACACTTGCGCAGAAGCGGTTTGGATTACCGCGATTTATGCATTCATCAGATTCATCAAAACTGGCAGGATTTTACCGAAAAGTATCCGGGAAATTACTTTTTTGTAACACGATATGGAAGAAAACCGCATTCGGACATGAATTTTCGTGAATCAGGGGAAGATATATTTTTGATATTCGGAAGGGAAAGCACCGGAATACCGAAGTCGATATTGAGAAATCATCTGGATACGTGTATGCGGATTCCGATGATGCCGGATGCAAGAAGTCTGAACTTGTCGAATTCCGTGGCGATCGTCATTTATGAAGTCTTGCGTCAGCTAGATTATCCGCATCTGTCAAAAAGTGAAGTTCTCAAAGGGGAAGACTGGTTGGAGCGTGAGGTATGAGACGGCTGGATAAACTTGTGGATACAGTGGTAAAGCGGTTTTATGTATTGCTTTTTGCGGTATTGCTTTGTGCAGGATACGTCAGCTTTTTTAATGCTTGGCTGGGAGTCACGATGCGTTCGATCGAATCGCCCAATGACATCCTCAACCTGACGAAGTTTTCCGCTGGTGAATATGTGTGGCTGACACGATGGCTGACGATGACACTAAATACACCTTGGCAACCCATCCGTTTGGCGTTTGGATTTCTATCCACACTCAAACCTGAACAGTGGGTGCTGATTTTGGGTGGAGGTTTGCTCATGTTTTCAAAAACGATGACTAGTGCACACAAGAAGATTCATCTGGCGGTAAAATTTCTGATCATGGGTTTGACTGTTCAACTGGTCGCCGTTATTTACTCCATTGCCAATGCGATGTGGTCATCGACTGGTTTGGAAGCTGCGCTGTCATTGCAATTGGGCGGATGGATTTTGCTGATCGGCGGGACATTTGGTTTGATCGCATCACTCATACTTTTTATGTCCGCTGTCATTTTTGGTTATCTTCCGCTCTTTATTGATAATATTTGATATTGCGATTGCATTGTAAAGTTAGGTTTTGTGTTTTATAATAGACTGCGAGGTGAATCGGATGATCAGCAGCGTTAACGATTTTTTGTCTTTAGCCATCATTGGCGTCATCGTTTTGGCTGCTTTATTTTTGGTTTTGCGAAGTTTCTATATCTACCGGCGCAAACGTTTGATCGAAGAGGAAATCGAATATTATGAAGAGTGGTAATGATTGCCACATCTGAAACAGGAGGAAAGAACATGTTTACAACGATTACATCACCCAATGCCCCCAAGGCAATCGGGCCATATTCCCCGGCGGTTAAGTTGGGCGATTTTGTTTACATGTCCGGACAACTGCCGATTGACCCAGAGTCAAACGAAGTCGTTGCCGGCGGTATACAGGAGCAAACATATCAGGTTTTAAAAAACATGGAAGCTGTTCTGGCAGAAATGGGTCTTGAAACACGTCACATCGTAAAAACGACAGTATTTATGACAGATTTAGGCGATTTTGATTTAATGAATCAAATATACGCCACGTACTTTATGCAGCCATATCCGGCTCGCTCAACCGTACAAGTTGCCGCTTTACCCAAAGGCGCAAAGATTGAAATCGAGTGTTTAGTCATCGACACATTAGCATACGAAGCACACATGCACCAACATGATCATGAAGGTTGCGGATGCGGTGAAGGCGGATGCGGTGAAGGTGAAGAAGGTTGTGGTTGCGGTGGCGATCATGAGCATACACACGGTGAAGAGACTTGTGAAGATGGATGTTGCTGCGGATAACCGCAGCTTTTTTTTGCGAAAAATGATTAAAGTTGTAGGAGAAAAGAGCTTCTCTGCATATATATTTCTAAAGGGGAAAGAATGATGCAAATTTTTGAACGTGCTCTTATAGTTGTAGGGCATACAAATGATGAGTTGACAGTATATGGTAAAAATGGATATGTTGTTGGGATAAAGCAGAATATTGATAAGTTCGTGGAAAGAAAATGCAGAAATTTCGGAAATGATTTTAATACCGCGAAGCATTGTTTTAGAAATAGAAACACTGTTCGCAAAAATTCACCTATATGTGTGTGTGTTACCAGGAAAATCTTTTTCTACAGTATCGATTGTACCGTGACCAATCAGCCCATCTGGTTTCGTTATTCACCAAATATGAAGTACAGGAAAATCGACGAAAACAGATATGGAATTTTTTATGATCAGGAATTGCTTATCATAGCAACATTTTCAAAACACAAATTCGACACGCAGGTCAAAAGAATAAAGGATTTCATCAATGGATTAATTGAATGTTATAACTGTCCAAGACTTGGCTGTATTAATTGTCTGTAAATGTTGGTAGGCAATGTTTTGCTTTCATTGATTTTTTTAAATGTGTATAATGTATAGGTATAAAGGAGTTGCCATGAGTTTTAAAAACAAGCACCTGAAAACTACGTTTATGATCATCGTCAGTGCCGTGATTTCGGCACTGGCTTTAAAAGTGTTCATTAGTGCCGGTGGCTTATTTCCCGGTGGCTTCAGCGGTCTTGCCGTATTGATATCACGACTGGTATATCGGGAGTTTGGTATCGATATTCCGTTTGGACTTTTGTATATATCATTTAATATCATACCGACCTACATGGTATATAAGTTTGTCGGAAAATGGTTTACCCGCTACTCCGTACTGCAATATGCACTTGTGAGTATATTGGTTTGGATCATACCGGAGTTCGATATTACATACGACATCGTATTAATCGCAATTTTCGGGGGTATCCTTTCAGGAATCAGTGCTTCTTTGGCCTTGGCTGCCAATGCCAGCGGAGGCGGAACGGATTTCATTGCGATCTATGTTTCCAACAAAACCAATGCTCCGGCATGGCAGTACATCTTGTATGGCAACAGTGTGCTGCTTTTGGTAGCCGGATTGTTGTTTGGTTGGGAGAAAGCCCTTTACTCGATCATTTATCAGTATGTATCCACACAAGTCGTCAACTCGATGCATCAGCGATATAAACTGATGAGTCTGCGACTGTTTACGGACAAACCAGATGAGATCATCGATGCCGTACTGAAGACCACGCGTCATGGGATAACGAAGCTGTGGGGTGAGGGCGGATATTCCAAGCAACCCAAGTGTATGTTGTACATGGTCGTCAATGCCTTTGAGGTAGAAGAAATCGTCCAAATCGCTCAAAGTGTGGATTCTAAGGTATTTATCGATATAAGTAAAACGGAACGTGTGCTTGGAAACTATTACCGCAAACCGCTGGAATAAAAAGTTTAGTATTTATAAAAAAAACCTTGCATATTTGTAAACAATATGTTTAAATAACTATGGTCTTTTTATCAAGAGATGGGGTAGAGAGTTAGCTCAGTGACCCCACGCCAACCTCCATGAATAAAACATGAAAGGTGGTTCCGCTAACAACGATAAGGGAAATCGAGCGTAATCGTGTCTTCTCTTAACGTGAGAAGACTTTTTTATTGAAATATAGGAGGAATAAATTATGGAAAGGTTTTTATTTACATCAGAAAGTGTCACGGACGGTCATCCGGATAAAATTTGCGATCAGATTGCGGACGCAATTTTAGATGCGGCCTTAAGCCAGGATCCAAACTCAAAAATGGCTGTCGAAGCAACGATCAAGGATGAACTAGTATTAGTTTACGGAGAAGCGAATACCAAAGCAGTCATTGACTTTGCTGCAATAGCGAAAAATGTCATTAAGGATATCGGATATACCGAAGATTATGATGTTGTCGTTAAAGTCAACGGACAGTCTGCGGAAATATACAATGCAGTCGCTCAAGATGTTACTTGTGCCGGAGATCAAGGATTAATGTTTGGTTACGCCAGCAATGAAACAGAAGAGTTGATGCCTTTGGCAATCATTTCCGCCCACCAGCTCGCTCGTGCATTAAGCGATGCCAAAAAGCGTTTTGATTGGTTAAGACCAGACGGTAAAACGCAGGTGACCGTTGAATATATCGATCACAAGCCAGTAAGAATCACGGCAATTGTCGTATCAACCCAACATACGGCGGATGTCAGTCATGAAGAAATTTGCAATGTCGTTTTAAATGAAGTCATTTTAAAAACGATTGACCCGAAATGGCTGGATGACAATACGAAATATTTCATTAATCCAAGCGGATCATTTATTACCGGCGGATCATTCGGTGACTCCGGTACGACCGGACGTAAGATCGTTGTCGATACTTACGGTGGTATGGGCCGCATCGGTGGCGGTTGCTTCAGTTCGAAAGATCCGAGCAAAGTTGATCGTTCCGCAGCATACTATGCCCGGTATGTAGCAAAAAGCGTTGTTGCTGCCGGATTGGCAGACCGTCTGGAAATTCAATTGGCCTATGCCATCGGACATAGTCATCCACTTTCGGTTTATATCGAAACCTTTGGTTCAGAAAAAATCGACAAGGAAGATATCTATCGTCTGATTCATGCCAACTTTGATTTCAGCGTTCATAACATCATCAGTGAACTCAATCTGTTACGCCCGATCTACCGTCAAACAGCAGCATTTGGACACTTTGGCCGCGCTGAATTCCCTTGGGAACAAATCAAACAACTATAAGGAACGAAGGAAGAGAAATCTTCCTTTCATTTTGCTTGAATTCAACGTTTTCTTGGTATATTATGATTAAGTAACTTAATTAAGTATCGAGGTGATCGTGTGAACAAAGAAACAGAATATATGTTAACAGAGCAATTGTTCTCCACATTGGAACAATTCCGGTGCGTGGACAAAGGTGCTAATCGAAAGTCAGGACTGGGTGGCAAACCGACCAGTATGTTAATGATGATCGGTCAATTGACAAAACAAGGGCCGGTACCCGTATCCGAATTAAAGAAGTACATGCACATATCTTCTCCGGCAATTACGCAGTTTATCAACATCCTTCATTTCAAGGATTATGTCATAAAGATAAATGATCCAACGGACAAAAGAAAATCTTTGATTGAACTTTCTGAAAAAGGTCACAAAGAGCTGAAAAAATCCAAGGAAAAATTGAAGGTGCACATGGGATTGATGGTTCGTCATTTGGGAGAAGATGACACCCGAACATTAAATGATATATTATCCAAAATAGTAAAGTTCTATATGAGCGAACAAGGAGAAAACGATGAGTAAGCGCAAAAACAGAAAATTCAAAGGCTGGCTGATTGCCGGTGCAGTAGTGTTGGTATTGGGTTTGATTGGCTATCAAATCATGCAAAATGCAAATAAACGTATGATCGACAATATGAAAACATTTGTCATTGAACCGGGAACGATCGTTTTAGAAGCGCTTGCGTCCGGAAAAATCACTTCTGCCGATACCAGTGAAGTAACTTTTAACGGGACCTTTCGCAGGGCAACGGTTAATCTGGGTGATATGGTCGTCAAAAATGACAAAATCGGCGAATATCTCAATAACATGGGTCAACTGATTGCCATCCGTGCCAACCGGGACGGATTAATCACTCAGGTTGCCACTGCAGTTCAACCGATGTTTGTCATTTCGAATCCGGATCAATTTCAGCTGGAAATTCAAATTACCGAACGCGATATATATAAAATTGAAATTGGTCAAGGGGCTACTATCTATGTAGGAGCAATCAATCAATCATTTATCGGAGAAGTTATTCAAAAAAGTTCGCTCGGAAACACGGTTGGTGATTTTACGACCTATACCGTGACCATCGGATTTGATCACAAAGACGCTCCTATATATTTGGGTATGAGTGGCAGCGGCAGGATCGTGTTGGAAACATTTGAAAATATCGCGGTCGTACCGGTGGAAGCTTTGATTACTTCAGAAGGTAAACGCTATCTACTTTCGGCGGACTGGTTGGACAATTCCAACTTACCGCAAAGTGATTTTTATATACCCGTGACCACCGGTGTCGCCGATATTTATGATATCGAAGTCATCGGGGATGGTTTGATCGGCAAAACGATCATTATTTTGCCTGACAGAAGCAATAATTTCCCGTTTTTCCAAGGATCACGTCAATGATCAACATTCAAGAAGTTACCAAACGTTATGAAATGGGCAGCAACATCGTCATGGCACTGGATGGAATAACTCTGGACATACATGAAGGTGAGTTTGTGGCGATCGTCGGACCTTCAGGCAGCGGTAAATCCACACTGATGAATATCATCGGCTGTCTGGATATCGTGACCTCAGGTACTTACGTTCTCAATCAGATCCCGATTCAGGAATATGATCAGGATGAACTTGCGGATATCCGTAATCAGCAGATCGGATTTATTTTTCAGCAATTCAACCTGTTGCCCAGTTTTACAGCTATTGAAAACGTCATGATGCCCATGACGTATGCGAAAGTCGCTAAGAAGCAACGGGAGCTCAAAGCGGCTCAGCTTTTACAGACGGTAGGACTTGGTGATCGAATGGATCACAAACCGACCGAACTTTCCGGTGGTCAGCAACAACGCGTTTCGATCGCCCGTGCACTGGCCAACGATCCTGCTATCATTTTGGCGGATGAACCGACCGGGGCTTTGGATTCAAAAACCGGCAAAGAAGTTTTGACATTATTAAAAACCCTCAACAGTAACGGTAAGACCGTCATCGTAATCACTCACGATCAGGAAGTTGCCCGATTTGCCAACCGTGTGATTACGCTCAAGGATGGTAGAGTTGCCTCGGATCTTGCAAAGGAGGAAGTGTATGTTTAAAGAGTATTTCGCCATCGCTTTCCGCTCGGTCGTGGCACACAAAATCCGGGCACTGCTTACGACTTTGGGTGTGGTCATTGGTGTTGCATCCGTCATCCTGCTGATGTCTTTGGGAAACAGTGCGCGAACAGAAGCAGCAAATCAAATTCGCAGCATCGGATCAAACTTGATTTATGTAAGTATTTCAGACCGTCAAGGAGCTTTACCGGCTACTTGGCTCAGTGAAATTCAAGAAAAAGCTCAAATATCGGCATTTTCGGAAATGGTATCCGGAACGGCGTCCTATCAGGTCGACGGTTCCAATGTGGATGTATCGATCAGCGGAGTCAATCAGTACTACGGATTCGTGTCAAATTTGAGTATGACGCATGGACGTTTTCTTAATGAATTCGATGTCGACAACAATCTTCCGGCAGTCGTATTGGGATCAAAGATTCCCGACTTGCTGTTTCCAAATCAAGGTGTGCTGGGTAATACGCTGTACATCAAAGGCATGCCCTTTACGGTCGTGGGTATTGTTGAAGAACGCGGAACCAATTTCAGCGGAGACAATGACATGATGATCTATATTCCCATCGATTATACGCGGACGATGTTTCCGATGGGCGGACGCTTTAAAACATTTTACATTACGGCTGAATCTGAAGAAAACATTGACTTAACAATGAGCAGGGTTACTTCGTATTTATCCAATTATCTGCCATCTTCCAACCAGTACCGCATCTTCTCGCAGTCTCAGATATTGGGAGTGCTGGATACATTAATGGCGCTATTGACGACATTGTTATCCGGAATCGCCTCGATATCGCTGATTGTCGGCGGGATCGGGATCATGAATATCATGCTGGTTACCGTGCGTGAGCGCACCCGGGAAATCGGTATACGCAAAGCGCTGGGTGCACGCCGCCAACAAATACTCGTTCAGTTTTTGATTGAAGCTGTCATTATCACGACCCTTGGAGGAATCATCGGATTGACCGTTAGCTATATCGGTGCACAAATCATCACATCCATCACGGATTTCAATGTCGTGCTGGGTTGGGATGCCGTGTTGTTATCCTTGGTATTCTCAATTACGATTGGTGTCATCTTCGGGATATATCCGGCCATGCAAGCCAGCAAGCTTGAGCCGGTCGAAGCACTGCGTTTTGAATAAACAAAGGAGAATCGTTCGATTCTCCTTTTCTTTAGCTTATTTCGTCAAACCGGACCCTGGCAACTATTTCGGCTGCCTTAATCGTTATCAGTGTCAGTACGACCATTACCAGAAATGAAGCTGGCGCAAAGACTCGATAATCAAATTCAAAGTTGAGTGCCAGCCATACCAGCAGGTAAGCCAATCCGAAGGACGGAAGCATCGTAAAGATAAAATTGATGTTCTGTTTGACGGCGGCTTGTTCGGTTTCCCACACCAGCTTGGGATGGATGACATCAACGATGATGGACAGGTAGTTGATAAACAATGATCCAAGAATGGCCATTACTGAGAAGATGGCAAGGATATACCAAGGTGCTTTCAGAAAGTAAGCAGCCGGTATTACGGTCAATATCAACCCAAGCAGTGAAAGCAGAAAACCGCTCAAACTTTTGGCATGCAACTGATCCATGATTTCCATCGGGATCATTTTCATGAAGTAGACATGTTGTCCTTCTCTTGAAATCGCGGTCGCACTGACCATGTTCATGCTGCCCATCACCAAGCCAAAGGCAACGCCGAAGGCGGTGGCTAATGATATGGCCAACACGTTATCCCAAGGAATGGTTAGGATCAAAGCGAACAAATCCTCTTCCTGCGGAAATGAGGCGGCCATGATAATAAACAAAACGGGAATCAAAACATTGACTGAAACGCAGTTCATCAAGTAAATCGGAGTTCTAAACAATAATCTTAATTCTTTCATCAAGTAGGTAACAATCGCCTTTTGTGAGCGTGTGGAATTTGAGAAATCTTTGTTGGAGAGCTGACGGCGTGAGGATGATGTCTCATTGACACCAATCACACCTCTGAAATACAAGACTTGTGATAACAACAGAAAACCAGCAAATATTCCGAAAGTAATGGCGAGAGATATCAACAGTTGTATGACATCATTATTGACGACGGCCGATATCGCAAAGGGGATGTTCGGAATAAAGGACTGAAACAATGCAATCATCGAATTGTTTCCTTCAATGAGCATGTTGATCAAGTCACCTTCGGTTACCGTTGCCAATCCGGCAATTGCATAATTAAGCCAAAGGGCAAAGATCAGCGCGATGCCGCCGGAAATCATATTGAAGAAGTCGCGGTTTTTCGCAAAGGGAATCAGCCACATGATGAGCATGATGATCAATCCTGCCAAAATCAACGGAATGATCGGAAGTATCAGAAATACAATGACGACATAAACATAGAACATCATATCCGGTGATACGGCTTTTGCATATCCGGATATGACCGGGATAAAAAACAATGCCAGCGTAAGATACTCGTAAATCAGAGTCACTGCAAATTTTGACAGAATGATATCGACCGGTTTTAAGGGCAATGCGAGCAGAGTCTCGATATCTCTGGAAAAATAAAATACGGCCGGAATCAGAAAGATTCCGAAAAAGAATATCATTAGTGCAAGGGCATTGAAAAGCAATGCTACGATCACACCGGTTTGCTGATAGGGTGCAAGCAATGCCACGGCATCGATCGTCAGAAAGTGCAGCATAGCCAATGTCGGTAAGAATGCGACGATCATCAGCAATGCGAAACCGTATAAAAGTATTTTCGAAGATTTTTTGCGTTTGCCTTGGTCAACCATGCTGAACGTGTTTTTCAGCATTGCCAAGACCAAAGATTTCAGTTTACGCATTTTTGGTAACCTCTAAGAAAATCTCTTCCAGCGACATATTGGGATGATAATCTTTTTTAAGTTCCTCAAGGGTGCCAAAGAAAGCAATGTGACCTTTGTTGATGATGGCAACTTTGTGGCACAGTTTTTCGGCAACTTCCAGAACATGGGTCGAAAAGAATACCGTCTTGCCTTCTTGAGCAACCTTGCGCATCATTTCTTTGAGTGCAAAGGCTGATTGTGGGTCAAGACCGGTGAGGGGCTCATCGAGAATCCAAATTTTTGGATCATGAACCAAAACGCCCATTACAACGATTTTCTGCCGCATCCCGTGAGAATAAGACAGGATTTTGTCATTGAGGGCATGATCCATCTCGAATAACTTCGCAAGATCAGTGATCCGTTGCCGACGTGAAGCTGAATCAACTTCATAGATGTCAGCCATCAGATTCAGATATTCCAATCCTTTCAAACGTAAGAAAATGTCCGGATTGTCCGGAACAAAGCCAAACTGTTTTTTGGCCATGATCGGATCCTTTCGGATATCGAATCCGTTGAGGGTAATATTGCCGGTATCCGTGTTAAGGATTCCAGTGATCATTTTCAGAGTTGTTGTTTTACCGGCACCGTTGGGTCCGATAAAACCGACGATTTGGCCATCCTCGATTGCCAGCGAAATGTTATCGACGGCCTTGACTTTACCATTGTAGACTTTCGTTACATTTTGAATATTAATCATGTGTTTTTCTCCTGTTCAAATGTTATTTTAGTACAATCTCAACCAATAAACAAGATTGTGAATAAACCGAGAAATATACAATAGTAGGCAAAATAGTGGAGTTTTCGTTTGATTAGTACGATTCTGAAAACCTTGATTGCATAATAAGTAACGATACCACTGACCAACATAGCAATCATGTAGGGTATAAACAAAGAACCGAATTCCGGATTTGCCAGCATATCCGGAATGCCGCCGAGGATGACAACCAGAGCAATCGGAATAAACATCAAAAATGCAAAGCGCATCGATGTGTCCGTGTCATACCCCTGAATCAATGATGCTGCATTGGTCGAGCCGCTACGCGATACACCGGGCAATAGCGCGACGGCTTGAGCCAATCCAGTCAACAGTGCGTTTTTAAAACCAATGGTTTTATTTGTCGGGTTAGGTTTGATTCTTGAAGCGATAAAAAGCAATAAAGCAGTGTATAACAGAAAGCCGCCCGCAAACTTCGGCGAGTTTAATGATGCTTCCAGATAGTCTTTGAATAAAAGTCCGATGATTCCGGCTGGGATTGTTGCTACGATCAGTTTCAGACCGTAAAGGAAGTACGGTTGTTTCTGTTTTGTCGGCTTGATGAAATAACCAAGGCCTAAAACAACCAGATCCTTGATATCTTTGTAGTAATAAACGATGATGGCGACTAGTGATCCGGCATGCAAAAGAATTTCCAGTGTCGCATCGGGAGTCTGTAAACCAAACAGACTTTTCGCTATGACCAAATGTCCGGAAGAGGATACGGGGATCGGTTCGGTGATGCCCTGAATGATTGCCAAAATAATGAACACGAATAGTTTTTCCATAGTTATTTCTTGAAGATTTCCAGTCCGACTTTTTGTTGGACTTTCTTCAGCTTTCTAGAAGCGATGGCTTGCGCTTTCAATTTTCCTTCAAAGAGGGTTTTTTCCAAAAGATCGGTAGAGACGATATCACGATAACGATTCTGAATCGGTTCTAGCAGTTCGATGATGGCATCAGCGACGACTTTCTTAAAATCGCCGTAATTAAGATTTTCGACCTCCGGCAATACCTGTTCGATCGAACCATTCTTGCATGACGCAAGAATTTGAAGAAGATTGGCAATCCCGGGTTGATTTTTCGGGTCAAAAGCTACTTTTCCCAATGAATCTGTCACGGCCGAAGCGACTTTTTTGCGAATGACGGAAGGTTCATCAAGCATATAGATGACACCTTTGTCCTGATGCTCGGATTTGCTCATTTTTTTAGCAGGGTCACTTAAAGACATGATTCTGGCACCGACTTTGGGTATCAGTGGTTCGGGGATTTTAAAGGTAGGGGAATAACGGTTATTGAATCGCTCAGCAATATCCCTGGCGATTTCAACATGTTGTTTCTGATCCTCACCGACCGGAACGTAGTCCGGATCGTAGACGAGGATATCGGCGGCCATCAATGTCGGATACGTGTAAAATCCGACCGTTAAAGCATTTTCGCCTTTGGTCATTTTGTCTTTGAATTGGGTCATCCGGTTCATTTCGCCCAGATAACTGTTGCAAGCCAAAATAAACCCCAGTTGTGCATGTTCCATCACATCGGACTGCAGAAAGATGATCGAGCGCTGCGGATCCAGTCCGGAGGCAAGGTATAGGGCAACCGCATCTTTTAGATACTGACGCAGTTCTTTGGGATCCTGATACACAGTGATGCAGTGCAGATTGGCGATAAAGACCACCATTTCATATTCGTTTTGATAATTAACAAAATTGCGCAATGCGCCCAGATAATTTCCTAAAGTCAATTCTCCGCTCGGCTTGATGCCGCTTAACATTCGTTTCATGTTTTTCCTCCTGATAAATAAAAAAAAGCGCCCCAGCAAGGGACGCTTATTCGCGCGGTACCACCCAACTTACTCAAAAGAGTCGCTTGTGCGGGATAACGGTGTACGCCGGTGGACGACTGATGCCATCCACAACTCCAAAAGCCCAATTCATATCGCAGCTTGTGACAAATTTCCACCGTCATTGTCTCTCTTTAAGCAAGGATTGCGACATTACTTCCTTTTTTCTTCGTTTATGCTTTTATTTAAGCACTTTTCTTCGGTTTAATCAATAGTCCGGCACCGATTCCAACTAAAGAAATAATAAAATACATATTAAACTTAGGAGCACTCAGACCACCGTAAATAACGATCGCTGCGCCGAGTACGGCTAAAATCGGAATGATGTAGCCATTGAGAAGTGATAAACGTTCTTCTTTGGCTTTCTTAATGATGCCGAAGTAAAGCATGACATAGAAGACATAGGTCAATACGATCGGCAAGCCGTCGATTTCCAATCCTTCAAACATGGTCAAACCGTAGTGAACGACTCCTGAAGTACTTAAGAAATGTAAGAACAACCAGACAAGACTGATAAAGAAGGTTACCAGTGCGGATGCTAACGGGATATCAAATTTCTTGTTTACAACAGCCAGCTTTGCAGAGAAAGGTACTTCTTCACGAAGTGCCAATGCATAAGGCAGACGGATGAATCCAAGGATCAAGCCGTTAAATGTTCCTAAAATCGAAATGACGACAAAGACGTAAATGATTTTCGGTCCCCAAGCGCCAAAGAACATCGTAGCTGCTTGACCGACCGCCGCATTACCCAGTTCCATAACGACATCAGCTCCTAAAACGGAGGTTAAGCCAATGGTATAGGCCAAGTAAACGATCATGATCAAAATCGGTGCGAAAGTCAATGCCAAGGGCAGGTTACGTTTCGGATTTTTGATTTCATGTGCAACCGAAGGGGCTACAAGCCAGCCATCATAAGCAAAAGCAATGGAAATCAAGGCGACAAACAAACCGCTCATCGCGCCTCCGGTGGAAGCTGCCTGTACAGCGACGATCGGATTTCCCAAAACCAAACCAAATAAAGCAAGGATGACCAATGCGGAAACTTTCGCGATTAGCGCAAAGGATTGAAATTTTCCGGCAGCTTTGGTGGCGAAGCTATTGAAGATGAAGAAGATGACCATCAATCCCACGGTCAATACCCATGAGAAAACGGTGAACTCTCCGGATGAGAATGGTCCCGGTGCGCCAAACAAAACAAGGATGTAGCTAGCGGCTACCCATGCAATGATGGCGACAAGCGCCGGGTAGTAGAACATGATTTGAAACCAGCCGGCCAAATAACCAAGAGTTTTACCCCAAGCCATTTCGCTGTAAGTGATGATACCGCCGACCGTGTCTTCTTTTTTGGCATATTGAGCAATCGTCAATCCACCAAAAATGATACCTACGGCACCGAGTATCCATCCAAGAGAACTAAGCAATACATTTCCCTCGACCGCACGCAATATATCGTCGGTTTTGAAGAAAATCCCGGATCCGATGACGATGCCCGCAATCATCGCAACTGTAGTCAAAAGACCAAACTTCCGTTGTTGTTGTGAGTCCATGTGTTTCTCCCTTTTGAAATTGTTTTCAGAATATGAAAACTTAATGAAAATGATATAGTGTAACCGCTATTTTTGTCAAGTAGTATCTTTTAATCTCTTGACATATCGTATATAATAGGGTGACAAGGAGGTTTTATAGCATGATCGTTGTCTACACATCTCCTGGCTGTGCTTCCTGCCGTAAAGTTAAACAGTGGCTAAAAGACCGTAATCTGAAATTCATCGAAAAAAATATATTTACGACCTTACTGAATGAGAGTGAAATCAAGCATTTGCTTATGCGCTCTGAAAACGGTACGGAAGATATTATCTCGAAACGTTCGAAAGTCATCCAAGAACTGAAAATCGATTTAGATGAATTGTCGATGAGTGCTTTGGTCAAGTTTATCCAGAACAACCCATCGGTACTCAAACGTCCGATTATCCTGAATGAACGGAGCTTCTTGGTCGGTTACGACGAAGAGGAAATCGGTGCATTCGTTCCGCCGGAACTGCGCAACATTGCCAAGGCAAATTGCGGTCCGAGTTGTCCGAATTTCTGCACGTGCGGAGAAGTCCGTCAAGAGAATTAAGGCTATGATGTTTCATAGCTTTTTTTTATTGTGTTATAATAGATTCGTTGAGGTGAAATATGAG
>PGZW01000029.1 GCA_002841515.1 Firmicutes bacterium HGW-Firmicutes-19
TGCTGGTATGACTTGTTTAAGCAGTGCTCGGATAGTCGATAATGAGCCAAACGATTTTTTAAACATGTCGATATCAAACAACTCTGATTTCATCCAGCGGTTTGCCAAATATACAGTACCAAACATTTGTACGATGACCGTAGCAAGAGCGACCCCTACTGTGCCTAAGGCCGGCAATCCAAACCATCCGAAAATCAACAGTGGATCTAGGATCAGATTCATGAAAAAGCCGATAATCAGATAATTGCGATAGGGCTTGGTGTTGCCTTGCGAAGCCAATAATCCATTAAGAGTGAAGTTCAACAAGAAAAACAAAGATCCAAAAAAGATGGTTTGAGTATAATCCACCCCTAATCTAAGACTTTCACCATACGCCCCCGTAAGTCTGAAGAGCGGTTCAATCACAAACGGCGCAAAAAACACTAAAGCAATTCCGATCGTCAGTGACATCAACAGGGAGTTACGTGCAAGTTGATGGTATTCTTGTGTATCTTTCTTACCGATGGCGATTGCTGATAAGGTTGATGCACCATTTCCAATCCCTGCACCGATAGCAATGATCAAAAAGAATATCGGAAAAGACAAAGACAACCCGGCTAAAGCATCTGTGCTTAACTGTCCGGCATAAATACTATCTACGACATTAAACATCGTATTAAAGAAAAAGCCTACGGAAGATGGGATCGCGATCGCTTTGACATGCGACATAATGCTTCCTTGGGTTAAATCGTATTTTTTCACGTTACACTCCTTGTGTTGGTAACTTGATTATAACTATTTTGGTATTTTGGATAAAGTAAAATACCCACAGGGGGTATTTTACTAAAGAAGACAGGATTTAAATCCTGTCTGGTAAACTATTCTTCGTCTTCTGCCCAACGTAAGGAACGTTGAACTGCCTTTTTCCAACCCTTATACAGTTTTGCACGGACAGCTTCATCCATATTTGGTGTGAATTTACGATCTAATTGCCACTTATCAAGCAACTCATCTGTATTTTTCCAATAACCTACTGCTAAACCTGCTAAATATGCCGTTCCTAATGCGGTCAACTCAGTAACTACCGGACGAGCTACTGTTACATTAAGCAAGTCTGACTGGAATTGAAGCAAGAAATTGTTGTTAATTGCACCGCCGTCAACTTTTAACTCTTTTAACTCGATACCGCCATCAACGATCATAGCATCAAGAATTTCTTTGATTTGATAACACATAGATTCGACCCCGGCACGAACGATGTGTGCGCGATTGACTCCACGCGTAATTCCGTGAATGGATGCTCTGGCATATTGGTCCCAGTAAGGTGCTGCGATACCTACAAATGCCGGTACTAAATAAACACCATTGGTATCAGGAACACTTGAGCAAATATCTTCGGTTTCAGATGCACTCTTGATCATCTTCAATTCGTCACGCAACCATTGAATCGTTGCTCCAGCCACAAAGGTATTACCTTCTAAACAGTAAATGACTTCATTATTTAATCCCCAAGCAATGGTAGTCAGCAGTCCGTTTTTCGATTCAACAGCTTTTTTGCCCGTTGTCATCATCAAAAATGCGCCGGTACCATAGGTTGCTTTGGACGAACCTTCTTCAAAGCATGTTTGTCCAAACAATGCTGCTTGTTGATCTCCGATGCTTGAAGCGATGGGTACTTTCGCACCAAAAATCTTTGGATCTGTATATCCGTAAATATAACTGGATGGTTTGACCTCAGGTAACATTTTGCGCGGAATTCTTAGTGCTTCCAACAACTCATCATCCCAGTCTAATGTATGAATATTAAAAATCATGGTTCTTGAAGCATTTGAATAATCGGTTGCGTGAACCGTGCCGCCAGACAGTTTCCACATTAACCATGTATCAACAGTACCAAATAACAAATCTCCTTTTTCAGCTCTTTCGCGAGCATTTGGAACATTATCAAGTAACCAGGTGATTTTAGTTCCGGAAAAATATGCGTCAATCGGTACTCCGGTTTTGGCCCGGACCTTATCACCCCATCCTTTGGCTTTTAACTCATCGCACATACCCGATGTACGTCGACATTGCCAAACGATTGCATTATAGATCGGTTCCCCCGTGTTTTTATCCCAAATAATAGTGGTTTCACGTTGATTGGTTATACCGACAGCCACAATATCTTCTGGAGCAACTTTCGCTTCGCGCAAAATGTTCCGTGTGGTTTCAATTTGTGAATTCCAGATATCCAATGGACGGTGTTCTACCCAACCGGCTTTCGGATATATTTGCTCAAACTCCTTATTCTGTGCCTTTACTGGAATGCCCAACTCATCAAAAATTATCGATCGAGAACTTGTCGTACCTTGATCCATAGCTAAAACATACTTTGCCATTAAATTTTCCTCCTTTATTGACAATAAACACACACATCTAAAACAGGACTAATTTTTATAAATTACCTCCTTTCCCTGGTTAATCAATATTGTAAAATAATAGTCTCAAATAAGCCTCTGATAACTCAAATGTAACATATTCAGATTGATTGTCAAGGATTAAGAAAAGTATGTTTTTTCTGAAAAGAAATTGAAAATATCTGAATTCATTGCGGAAAATTGTAAGGTTTTTTTAGCTTTAACTGTCTACGGCGTTATTTTCGCCAAAATGTCATACAGTCTTTTTTGTCTTCCAGATTAAACTCAATCATTTTCGCGAGCAGCTTGAAATCAAAAGGTTTATCCCAAGGAAACCGTATGATCATGCTTGTATAAGCGTACCCGGATTTCTCAAGTTCCTCCGCAAATTGGTCGATCCCGGCTTTCTCCGGTGTTATTGCTAAATGCTTCTTTGCAACACTGAATGCAATGATAAATGTTCCGTGATCGGTAAACATGGGTTGATTCCATCCCACTCGCGGTACCAACTGCGGATAGTGACTACTTACCCATTCTAATACTTCTCGGGTATATCTGCGCTGATGTTCGTTATCGATTTTCGATAAGAATTGCTCGAATATTTCCATGATGTTCCTCCATCGATCTTTATCAAACAATATCATGTCGATATGTTGACTTCCACAGACTTGCCTCACTTTATTTGCAAAATTTTTTAAAAGAAATGAATAATTTTCACATCGACATACATTTTGACTGCAATTTTATGTTAGTATGGTGTTGAGGTAAAGACCATGAAACTAATCACGGATACCGGCTCTTTAATGAGCCAAAAACAAGCTCAGGATTTGAATATTACCCTACTGCCTTTACAAGTGGCCGTAAGCGGTAAAAACTACCGCGACTACTTCGAATTGGCTTCCGATAAATTTGTTGAAATGATTAAAAGTGCTGTTCCGACATCTTCACAACCGGCAATTGGCGAGGTAATCGAAGCCTACGAAAACGTCAAAGAAGCACTTCACATCACGATGACCAAAGGGCTAAGCGCCACATATGACTCTGCTTTAGGCATCCTTGAGTCCGGTGATTTCAAACATATCACTTTGTTCAATTCGAAAACGCTGGCCGGCACAGAAAAATATCTTGTTGAACTTGCGGCTAAGTTGATTGATAGTGCGCCAATTGAGCAAATCATTGAACGAATGGAACAATGTCTGACTTCATGTCAATCGTATTTGATTCCGAGTGACTTTGATTTCTTGCGTCGTGGCGGACGACTTTCTCCCATCGCCGCTACGCTGAGTGGATTGATGAAAATCAAACCGATCGTCACTCAAACCGAAGGCAGTCAGAAACTTGAGAAGTTTGGGGTTGCCCGCACGATGTCCAATGCTTTGGATCAGATCATAGATAAAATGATTCAAAACGGCGTCGATTTCAGACACAAAGTGTATATTTCCCATGCATTCAATATGGAAGCCGCGCAGCTGGCTTTTGATAAAATCAAAGAGAAAATCCAAAACATCGAAATCGACGTATTGGAACTCTCTCCGGTCATGATCACTCAAGGTGGTCCGGGATGCTTGGCTGTTCAGTACATTCTTAAAGACAACGGTTAAAAAAAGCAAAACTTTATATTTTGCTTATTTGACCCGTTTCTTCAACTCGGCGGCAATTTCTTGTGGATTAATTCCCTTCTCGACCAGTAGTACGGTCATGTGATAAACAAGATCTGCGGTTTCGTAAATCAATTCATCTTTTGAATCGTTTTTTGCAGCAATGATGACTTCGCTGGTCTCTTCTCCGACTTTCTTTAGTATTTTATCAATTCCCTTATCAAATAAGTAATTTGTATAAGAGCCTTCCTTCGGGTTGGCTTTTCTTTCTTTAACGGTTTCGAAAAGGCGGGTAATAACAGAAATGTTTTCAGTTGATTCATCATGAATGATACTTCGAAAGAAACACGATTGTTCTCCGGTATGGCAAGCCGGTCCTAATGGTTCGACCTCAATCAATAAAGCATCCCCATCGCAGTCGTAACGAATGGCTTTTACCGACTGAAAATTCCCGGAGGTTTCTCCTTTGTGCCACAGTTGATTGCGGCTGCGACTGAAAAACCAGGTTTGCCCGGTTAATATCGTTTGATCCAACGCTTTTTGATTCATATATGCTACCATCAAGACTTCCTTTGTATTTACATCCTGAACAACGGCCGTAACCAGTCCGTTTGAATCAAAACGAATATCACTGATACTCATAACCGTACCTCCACACCTTTTTTCTTAAGGTATTCTTTAAGTTCTCTGATTTCAATTTCACCAAAGTGAAATACGGAAGCAGATAATGCCGCATCCGCTTTTCCATCCGTCAACACTTCATAAAAATGTTCCATCGTACCGGCACCTCCGGAAGCAATGACCGGTACCCGGACGGACTCACTTATTTCCCGGGTAATTTCAAGAGCATACCCGTCTTTCACACCATCGGTATCAATGCTGTTCAGCACGATTTCTCCAGCTCCTAAAGCAACCCCGCGTTTCGCCCATTCGACCGCATCCAACCCGGTATTTTCCCGCCCGCCTTTGACATACACATCCCAACGGCTTTTTTCGTTTTTCTTTATATCCATTGAAAGGACGACACACTGACTTCCATAACGAAGCGCTGCCTCTTTGATCAGTTGCGGATCATTTACGGCTGCTGAATTGATCGAAACTTTGTCAGCTCCGGCTTTCATTAACCGGTCAAAATCGTCCAAAGACCGTATCCCGCCGCCGATGGTAAAAGGAATATCAATGGTATCCGCCGTTTTCTTGACAATGTCCAAAAAAATGTCGCGCTGTTCGTTGGATGCGGTGATATCATAAAAAACCAGTTCATCAGCTCCGGCTTGGGCATAGAAAGCGGCCAAAACAACTGGATCCTCGACATCCCGGATATCCGTGAATTTTGTTCCCTTTACTACACGTCCGTTGCGAACGTCAAGACATGGGATGATTCGTTTGGTTAACATATGACCTCCAACAATTCTTTCAAATCGATTTTTTTCTCATATAATGCCTTCCCGACGATTGCCCCGTAAATCCCCATTTCCTTGATTTTCAAAGCATCTTCGATCGACGATACGCCTCCGGAAGCAATGACATCCAATCCAATCTTCTGAATTTGTGACAACTGCTCAAAATTGGGTCCTTGTAACATCCCATCTTTCGAAATATCGGTATAGACAACGGTTTTAACACCTTTGATTTTCAACTGCTGCGCAAACGCGAGAGCATCGATGGTGCTTCCATCAACCCAGCCTTCCACTTGAACAAATCCGGCCAGACAGTCCAGAGAAACGACGATTTTCTCTTTATACAATGCAATCAGTTCTTCTAGCAATGATGGATTTTTGATAGCGGCCGTACCAAGGATCACACGGTCGACACCGCAATCAAGCAATGCCTTTGCATCTTCTAGCGACCGCACGCCACCTCCGACTTGAATCGGAATATTCAACGTTCGGACGATTTCTGTTATGACAGTCCGATTCAAATTGCTTTGACCAAACGCACCATTTAAATCAATGACATGTAAATACTTGGCCCCTTGTTTTTCCCACAGTTTTGCCACTTCCACCGGGTCTTGGTAGTAAACGGTTTGTTGATCAGCACGGCCTTGAACAAGCCGAACACACTGGCCATCACGAATATCGATGGCTGGAAATACGATCATACGATCAACTCCTTTAAATTTTTCAAAATCTTGACGCCGACCGCCCCGCTTTTTTCCGGGTGAAACTGCATGCCGATGATATTATCTTTGCGTACAATGGCAGGCACATCAACCCCGTACGAACTGGTGAAGATGATTTGCTCCTTGTTATCACTTTGTAAGTAATAAGAGTGAACAAAATAAACATAATCCTGATCTGATAGATCTTTACCCAATTCATCCTCACGTTGCTTGATCAAGTGATTCCAACCCATATGCGGAACTTTCAATTCAGAATCGTCAAACTTTACGATTTCACCGTCCAGAAGTCCCAACCCCTCATATTCCCCATCTTCATAGCTTTTTTCATATAGCAGTTGCATGCCCAAGCAGATTCCAATGATCCAAGTGCCCTTTGCCGCATTTCGCTTCAGACAGTCTACCAAGTCATACTTAATCAAGTTTCCGATGGCATCTCGAAAAGCACCGACGCCCGGTAATATGATCGCTTTAGCCTGATCGATCACTTCGATATCTCTAGTAACAATGACTTCCATTTTTAATTTAGTCATTGCTCGCTCGACATTACGGATATTGCCGACGCCGTAATCAACGATGACAATCATGAATTACAGCTGTCCTTTCGTAGAAAACACACCATCAATGGATGCATCGATGCGCGTTGCATCACGTAATGCACGCCCAAACCCTTTGAACAAAGCTTCAATCATGTGATGATTATTTTTTCCGTATTCAACAGCCAAGTGCAAGGTCAATCCGGCATTGAATGCGACTGCCCGAAAGAACTCTTCGATAAGTTCCGTAGGTAGATCCCCTACTCTGTCATTGGTAAATGTTGCATCAAAGACCAAAAAGCTGCGATTGCTGATATCGATGCATATGCGACTCAGTGCTTCATCCATCGGAGTGAATGCCGTCGCATATCGTACGACACCTTGTTTATCGCCCAAGGCTTCCTTTATCATTAATCCCAAGCAAATCCCGATATCTTCAACGGAGTGGTGAGCATCTACATCGATGTCACCCTGGCATTGGATGGATAAATCAAATTGACCGTGTTTGGTGAAGAGTTCAAGCATGTGGTCGAAAAAGCGTACACCGGTAAAACCTTTGAATACTCCTTTTCCGTCAAGTTCAAAACTGAGATCTATTTTTGTTTCATTGGTATTTCGGACCATTTGACTGAATCTAGACATCTTGATAAACCTCCTTGAATACGGCGATGACCGCATCATTTGCTTCAACAGTTCCTAAACTGATTCGAATACAATTTTTCAATAATGGACTGTTGGGGTATGATCGTACACCGATGCTTGCACCTTCAAATGCTTCCATCAGTTGAACATATCGGTCACTTCGATAAAGAATGAAATTGGTATGACTATCGAATACTTCGATTGGTAAAGCAGATAATTGGTAGACAATACGATTGCGTTGCTCGATCATGGTTTGAGTAATCGAACGCATCTGTTCAATGTTACGTACAGCGACCCTGGCAACTGCCTGTGTCAGTGCACTGATATTGTAGGGCATACGTACTCGTTGGATAAGATCGATCATCCCAGGGCTTGCAATGGCATATCCTAAGCGGATCCCCGCAACACCGAAGGCTTTTGAAAGTGTCCGCATGACGATCACTCGCTCATTTTCCAGTGCGACCGATGCTGATGTTTTTCCATAGAACTCGAAATATGCCTCGTCAATGGCAATAATGGATTGCGTATCATGGATGATCCGCGCGATTTCTGAATCCGTCAGCGCTAATCCGGTAGGATTGTTGGGGACACATAGAAATATCAGTTTAGCTTTGTTTTGATTTGCCTGAAGAATGATTTCTTCGATATCAAATGTAAAATCTGCTTTCGAAGGTACTTCGATGACTTCTCCACCCACAATCGCTACGGATGTAAAGTATTCTGAGAAGGTTGGTGTCGGAATGACGACTTTGTCCTTTGAGTCTACGAATACTTCGGCGACCATTTTGATGATTTCATCTGAACCGTTGCCACAGACGATGTTCTCTGGTGAACACGAGTTATATGTGGCAAGCAGTTTTCGCAATGTGTCGCAATTTGCACTGGGGTAAAGATTGATGCTTTCTTTTTTAAGTTCACTGAGGATTTCATCCTGCCACTGATCAAATAAGTTGATGGGACTTTCGTTGGCATTGAGTGTCCAGCGATAGTTCGTCTCACTTACTTTATAAGGCACAAGATTCACGATTTTAGCTCTTACGTTTTGATTCATATCATTTCCTCACTTTTAGCGCATTGGCATGGGCATCCAACCCCTCGCTTATAGCAAACTTTATAACTTTATCTGCTACTTCGTCAAGTGCTGATTTTGGATAGTATACGATGCTCGACTTTTTCATAAAGTCATAAACTCCCAACGGGGACGAAAATTTCGCGCTTGATGAAGTCGGTAGGGTATGATTTGGACCAGCAAAGTAGTCTCCAATGGGTTCCGGGGTATAATCACCTAAGAATATCGCTCCGGCGTTCTTGATTTTTGACAAGTAAACAAATGGATCCTTTACCATAAGTTCCAGGTGTTCAGGAGCAAGTTCATTTGCCAAAGCAATGGATGAATCGATATCTTTGGTTAGAAAAACATATCCAAAGCCTGACAAGGATTCATCTATGATAGCCCTTCGAACACTCTTCTCTGATTGACTTTCAACTTCTCTGATGACATTCAATGCGAGTTCTCTAGAATGCGTCACTAGAATCGCGGACGCCATTTCATCATGCTCCGCCTGTGAGAGCAAATCAGCAACTACGAATTTCGGATTGGCATATTGATCCGCAACGACACAAATCTCACTTGGTCCGGCGATCATATCAATGTCAACCAAACCGTAAACTGCCCGTTTGGCCCTGGCAACGTAAATATTACCGGGTCCGACGATTTTGCTTACCGAATCTATCGTCTGAGTACCATAAGCCAAAGCTCCAATTGCCTGAGCTCCACCGACTTTATATATTTCTGTTATCCCGACGATTCTCGCAGCCGCCAGAATCAGCGGATTTATGGTGCCATCTTTATTTGGCGGCGTTACGATTGCGATTGACTCGACTTGAGCAATTTGTGCAGGAATGACATTCATCAGTAAGGTTGAGGGATACACGGCTTTTCCGCCGGGAACATAAATCCCGACCCGTTGGATCGGAGTAATCAACTGACCAAGAATGATGCCGTTCTCCTTGGTTTGAAGCCACGTTTTTTCTTTTTGAAGCTGATGATACTCACGGATATTCGCTGCGGCTTCCTTCATGATTTCTATGAGTTCATCATCCACAAGCTTTATCGCATCGTCAATCTCTTTTTGCGAAACTCTCATCTCTGACAGCTCAGCACCGTCGAACTGTTGTGTGTATTCAAACAGGGCTTCATCTCTACGAGATTTCACGTTTTTCAAGATTTCGGTCACTTTCAAATCGACATCAAGGAAATCCTCATCCCCTCTTCGAATTAACCGATCAAGAACTTTTTTAACATTTGTGTCAAATACTTCGATGATTTTCATTGAAATTCTCCTTTCAAAGTCAGCTCTTCAAGTCTACTGATCAAACTCTTGATAATCTCGGATTTTGTTTTCAGGCTGACCTTATTTACGACCAGTCGGGCACTGATGTCATAAATATCTTTCAATACTTCCAAATGATTTTCTTTCAGTGTTTTCCCGGATTCCACAATGTCTACAATTACATCTGCAAGTCCGATGATGGGTGCTAATTCGACGGATCCGTTGAGTTTGATGATTTCACAGTGAATCCCTTTACCGTCAAAATAATTTTTGGCAATGTTGGGATACTTGGAAGCAACGATTAATTTTCGGTTAAAGGACAATTCATAATCCTTTTTACCGCACACACACATCCGGCATTGCCCAAATTTGAGATTCAATACTTCAAATATGTCCGCTTCTTCTTCAAGCAAGACATCTTTACCCACGACACCGACATCCGCCGCACCTTTTTCAACGTAGATGGGTACATCACCGGATTTTACTAAGATCATCTCAACTTGACCGGAAGTATCTTTGAAAACCAGTTTTCGACTGTTTTTTGAATAATCTCTAAAAACGATACCCACTTGAGCTAGCATCTCGATGGCAATATCTGCCGTACGACCTTTTGCCAGCGCGATTTTAACTTTATCCACGATTCAGTATCTCCTTGATGTCGTTGGTCACCCCATTTCGAATGACTTCGATTCCATTACATCCATTCTTATCTACGACGAATATTTCATGAATGTTTCTTTGTTTAGCCAATAGTGTCTGCTTGTTTATGTCGGTCAGTTCATTGGTTTCGACAATATATCCCTGTTTTCTTAGCTTCTCAGCATCTGTGAGGGCTTGTTTCCGGGTACTTTTTTCATAAAGAATCAAGTAATCGGTATAACAAGTGACCCTGTCTTTGGTTTTTATCATACTGACGATTTCAACCAGATAATTAATGTTGATGCCAAATCCGCAGGCTGGTTTGTATGTTCCGAAATTCATAGTCAACTGATCATAACGACCGCCTTGCAATATGGCCTTGCCGAAGTTGTCTGCATATCCTTTGAATATGATTCCTGTGTAATAGTTAAGTGGATTGGTAAAGCCAAGGTCAAAGATGATGTAATCTTTATAACCGTAGTCTTCGAGTATCCTTACTACTTCTTCACAATTCTCAATAGCTTTTATCATACCTTCATTGATTGCGCATTTTTGTGCTAAAGGCAAGACTTCTTGTGGTTTTCCATACATTGTGACAACATTCAATATCAACTCTTTGTATTGAATTTCCATCGGACGTTGTTCAAGATATGATTTCAGATCTCCTTGGTTTTTGCTTTCGATCAGTTGAATGATTTGTTTGCGAACATGCTGATCCGATTCGACTTCTTCGAGCAAAGATCCCAGATAGCTCACTTGCCCCAAATCGATCCGAAAATCTTCGATGCCGTTGTCTATCAGAGTCTTTATGCCGATAGCAATGATTTCAGCATCACATTCCGGGTTAGGATTTGCAAAGTATTCGACACCGGCTTGAAGAAATTCTCGTTCATCCCCTTTTTGTGTTTCCAATTGTCTAAATATCGGCGCAGTATAGAAAAATTTCAGATATTCATCTTTATCTCTGATGTTTTTTGCGGCCATACGTGCAACAGGAATCGTTGCATCGGGCCGAAGTACCATGACATCCCCTTGCGGGCTTATGAATTTGAGCATTTGTCTGAAATTGATCCCGCCAAACATTTCTTTGTACATATCAAAATACTCAAATGTCGGCGTCAAGATTTGGCGATATCCGTAACTTCGAAATGTATTCTTAACATTATTTAATATTTCATCTTTAAATGCATATTCATCTCCGTAAAGCGTCTCAACACCTTCGGGTAACATATTTTTAAGTTGTACCATTATATTTACCTCTCTATTCGATTAAAAAAAGCATGCCGGTACAGCATGCTCATGATATATTCAGTGAGATTATGCGAATGCCGGCTTTCATGACAATAAGAGCTTGCATCCGTGACTGAGTCTTTGGTCGCAAACTTCTAGGTGTGATGATGATGAGCCAATGCAATCGCAATCTTGTTCATAGATAACCTCTCGCTTTATTACAGTATAGTATTAAAGTATGAGTATAGTATATTTGATTTCTTGTGGTTCGTCAACAATTTCTATTTGTAAAAATGCAATAATGCGATCACAAAGCAAAAGAGCTCTTGTGAGCTCATTTCTTATTGATGAATTCGTAATGAAACGGTAATCCGGGTACCGATTCCGACCCGACTTATCACTTGAAACTGACCATCGTGTTTCTCGATGATCCATTTGGCAATCGCTAATCCCAATCCTGAACCTCCGGTCTTCTTATCACGGGATTCGTCTGAGCGGTAAAAACGATCAAATATATGTGGAACATCCGTTGGTTTAATGCCTATGCCGTTGTCTTGTACAGATATATCAACTTGATGCTCTTGTTTTGTAAGTTTTAATACGATTTTCTCACTTTCCGGCGAGTACTTACTGGCATTGTCTACAAGGATCCGTAATACCTGCTTGATCAATGACTTATCCGCAATGATCCAGGCAGGTTCATTTTGCTGAAACTGATACTCATGCCCTTCATCAATCAATCGTGCTTCTTTAACTACTTCTTCTAGCAATGCATTGACATCAAAGTTTTCGAGTTGAAGTTTTATGGTATCACTATCTCCACGTGCTAGAAATAACAGATGCTCAATCAGTGTTTTCATATGATCAGATTCACTTTTAATTGCTTCTATGGATTCTTGGAGGGTCTTCTCATCATTTTTCCCCCATCGGTCCAACATATTAACATACCCTTGTATCACCGCAACAGGTGTCCGAAGTTCATGAGAAGCATCCGAAACAAAGCGTACTTGAGACTGATAGGATTCATTGATCCGTACGAGCATATCATTGATAGCATCTGCCAAGTCCCTCAATTCTTCTTGGTCATATTCTACGAAGGCTTTCTGATCCAATTTCTTTGCGTCAATTTTATTGATTGCACCAGCCATGGTTTTAATGTCTGTCTTTTTGTATGAAGCCATCATTTGCATGTCTTCCTGGAGATTTTTGGCGGATTCAGTCAGTTGTGTGAGTGGTTTCAGTGCGTCCGCAATTCTCACATGGTTTTTAGAAAAGCGTGACACAATTAATAATAACTCAAAACCAAACAGAACCATAAACAGCCAAAACAAACTTTGAAGAGGTTGTGTGAGTGAGCGGTCAATCAAGACATATCCGCTTTCGTAAGGGATAAAAATACGATAATGGATGTTTGACCAGTTTTGAGTCCAAGGAAGGTCAGGTTGACTTCTATATTCAAAACTTCGATGACCATCGAATTGAAAAGGCAACAAATTTACAAAGTAGTCCAGAAAGTTCCAACCGCTGGCATATTCACTGTAAACAAAGGTGTAGTCTAGAAAACTTGTTTCGACTGACGATATATTTTCTGTAATATCTGTTTGATTCAAGAGTTGGTTTGCGGTTACTTCACTTTGATATGCTATATAACCAAAGGATGTTAAAACAAAGATGATATTGATTGATAACATAGCCGATATCAAAAGACCCATCATTGCCAAATTGAGTTTAATTACGATAGACGAGCGGCTCTGACTGGCCTTTTTACTTTTATTTTTATTATTAACCGGCTTACTCATCTTTGATCACATAGCCAATTCCGCGTATAGCAGTAATCAGTCGCAGGTTAAAGGGTTCCTCAATTTTCTGACGTAAATGCCGAATATAAACATCGATGGCATTGGTCGTTCCATCAAACTCATATCCCCAGATTTTCTCAAGCAAGACCTCTCTGGAGAGTATGCGATTTTTGTTTTCTATTAAAGCCTGTAACAAGTCAAACTCCTTTTTTGTCAACTCGATGTCAACACCATTCACTGAGCATGTTCGAAGTATAATGTCCAATTGGCACTGACCGGCCGTCAACATTGTGTTTCGAACACTTTTTGTTTTGCGAAGTGTCATTCTGACTCTTGCCAGCAGTTCTTCAATAGCAAAGGGTTTGGTCACATAATCATCCGCACCGGCATCCAGTCCGGTCACTTTATCTACTACCGAATCTCTCGCAGTCAGCAAGATCACAGGGACTTCACTGGTTTGTCTGATTCTTCGTAAGACTTCGACACCATTGATGCCCGGAAGCATCACATCAAGCAAAATCAAGTCGAAAGGACGGGTTTTGATTTTTTCTAACCCGTCCCGTCCGTCCATGGCTTTTTCGACCTGATAGCCTTCATGTGTTAATTCAAGTTCAACAAATCGGGCAATTTTCTCTTCGTCTTCGATGATGAGAATTCTCTCCATAGGTTATTCATCCTTTTTTTGATTTAATTCTTTCGATAAATCGCTCGCTGCTTTTGCTACGATTTCACCGGCTTTCAAGGTTACGTCCGATACTTTTTCTACAGCTTCGTTGACATTGGTTTTTTCAAGATCGGATCCGCTAAATCGATATCCGTAACCGAAGAACAACCCTATGACTAGAAGTGGCACCATAAACCAAAATGCAAACAGGATCAATATGACAAACAGAGTCATTGGGATCATCATGACAACTTTCTTATCTTTAACGACATCGAAGCGGTTGGTGTTCCCTTTGTGTAGCAAGTCCTTCAAAAACCGGATGAACTCTCTGAATGTTTCATTGGCTTCTGAATCTTTTCTTTCTTTCTTCTTATCTTCGACAACTTTTTCATCTTCAACGTGATTGGATCTGACATTCGTTTTTTCAGCTTGTGGTTGCAATTTTTGTTGTTTTTCCAATAAAATTACAGCCTCAAGAAGATCTCCGTCGGTTTCTTCGAGGGCTTCCTTTGCCAGTGTGTAAGATACTCCTGTGTACTTTCTAAGCTTTTCTACTTGTTCAATTGTAATCATGGATTTAATCCTCCCTTTTTTGATTGAACCCATTGTAACAATCCAAAATGTAAATATTCTTTATCGTTGATTAAAATTTGATTAAAACTTCAAAAAGAATACTTCATGAGCAATTATTTCAATATGATTTCATCTCCGGACTTAACTGATCCTCCGACCAATACAGTCGCAAATATTCCTTCTCGCGGCATGATGCAATCTCCGACCAAATGACGGATTTCACAGCCTAGATGACAGCTTTTTCCAATCTGAGTGACTTCAAACAATGCATCATTAATCGAAAATCTGCTTCCTACCGGAAGTTTATGTAGTTCAATTCCTTCCGTTGTGATATTTTCGGCGAATTTGCCCGGTACCAAACCCTTTACTCCCATCGAAGTCATTTTATCGATGCTTTCTTGGGCTAGTAAACTTACTTGACGATGCCAATCACCTCCATGGGCGTCCTTAACCAATCCAAAACCGACCTCAAATTCTCCTACTTCGATCGGAGTCTTTATGACTCCCTTTTTATCACTGATATTGATTGCTTTTACAATAGCCATATGTTCTCCTCTTACTTATTATATTGTTTCTGTATTAATTTTATCGTTAACCGTGGATGTTGTCTATGACCTTTCCGAAGATGATCATTGCCTTTACAAATTATGGTCAAAATCCATGGTGTCATGGGTCCTAAGCGTAACAAACCAAGTACCCAATACTTGATTGTGATGTTTGATGATTTGATCGGCAAACAAGAAATTACTGTCACATGTACTGTGGCCATCTTCAATCAAAATCGTTTCATATCCCAAGGCAAATGCACTTCGACAAGTCGTATCAACGCAATATTCACTTTGAACTCCCGTAATGATCAGACGCTTTACATCTTGTTGATCTAGAATATCTCTTAACGAAGTCTTGTAGAAACTGTCTGGTGTATATTTTTCAATAAAAAGATCGTTTGATTGTTGATGCAGATCTGGTGTAATCTGCCATCCGGGTTGATGAATTTCTAATGGAGATCCCGTTGCTTCTGTGTGTCGAATGAAAATTATCAATGCATCCTTCCTTCTTGCTTTCTCAATCAAATGATTAATGTTATCGATGAGTTTTTGAGATTGAAAAATCGGATAATCAATATCAGCGAGTATTCCGACTTGCATATCTATGATTATAAGTGCTGATTTTGACATATTATCTCCCTTCATTAGAATTTACCTTATTTGTTTCATTATAACAGATTCGCTTTCACCTTAATTATGATATATTATTTATATAAATATGTAGCTGTTGACTTCTGAATATTGTAGAAATCCAATCCATATCATCAACGTTTGTACCGCCCTTAAAGAAGGAGGTCATGTTATGAGAAAAAACCACTGGGCTTCACACGCACTACTGTTTTTGCTTTCGCTTTTTTTGCTTTTTGGATCTTTGTCCGCTTGTTCTACGGCAATGGATGATGATCCGAAAAATGATGATCCAATCGTTGATCCGATAGACGATCCTGATGATCCTATAATCGATCCGGTTGATGAGGTTATTAAAGTAGAAGATTTGACTTATTTCCCAAAAGATCCTGAAGAACCAATCATTGATGTCAAGAAGTTGAATTTCGACTCTACAAGTAATCGCTTCATATTAAGGGAGTTTTCCTCTGGCATTACCTTGTATGCATCTACCGCACCGGGTAAACCGGCTAAATTACCCTCTAAAACTCTTGCTTCGGTTTTGATTAACCCTTCAATCAGTAATCCTACAACTCCATTCGTCGATCCGGTTCCCGTTTACAGTAACGGCCATCGTACAGTTTTTGTACAGAAGGGCGGCGATGAAAAACGTTGGTTCGCTATCATTGAGAACAATTCAAACATTAAAAAGCTTGTTTGGCAAGTCAGTGAACATCCTTACATAAACGCTGATTCAAATTGGAAGAATCCTGCAGGGCTGTTAGGCAGTGGAGAACTTACGGCACAGACGAAGGAGTTCACAATTGACTTCAGAAATATGTATGGTTTAAGAGTAAACCGCATTGCTTCAAGAGTTTTTACTGGTCTATCTATGATTCAAGGTGATTATCTCAATCCGAAGCAAGTCGTTTTCTACGTTCGGGTCATCCCTCTAGATGAAAACGATAAGCCGATCGGTAATCCCGGATATGGCTTGGAAATTCTCTATGGCGACAGGCTTACACAATCATCAAGCAGTTCCATTCCTTTTGTATTGCTTTATGATCTGTTATCCACCGAAGAACAAGGGACCCCGATTTTTACCGGTGAATTTCAGAATACATTGGTTAAGAACACCGAAATTTATTATCAACCCAAAGAGAAATCCCCATGGCACTTTCGTCCGGAGGGATATCCGAAGACAACCGACACATTTTTAATACAAGTAACCCGCATAAAACCGGATAACAGTTTGGATGGTTGGCGCTATCCCACTGGTCTGATCTATCAAAAAGAGATAAAAAAAGGTAACGAGATATTTACCAATCTTCCAACAACTTCTTATTCGATACCGATTGATTTCAATAAAATGACGAATACTTCCACTAATGTATTTTATATACGATTCGTCGCACTTTCGCCTGGCAGTGCTCCTGGAACAGTTAAAGCAAACTATTCAAAAGTCGTAAAGGTTAATTATGGTGATTCAAAATCTGAAATTACATATTTTGTGCCTCCAGAGGTAAAGAAAATTGATGCCAATATCCCGCAAGTCAAACTCGTTGAATACGAGCCCATCCAATGGGAGTATTTCGATTGGATGTATTGGTATGAAGTAGTCCGACAACCGACATATAAAGAATATTTCACCTTCATCCCCGCGAATCAAGTACCTATGGGAAATGAATTGGTTCCCGGGTATGAAGTAGGGACGATCATTCGATTTACTCCGCCCAGTGAGCAAGATGAGTCTTGGCTAAAAGAGGCCTGGGATGCTGTATCTGATTATTTCAGTGATATTGTCAGCTTCGTTGCAAAAGTCACAAACTGGGTCTCAAAAGCTTATGCTGATGCGAAAGTTGGTCTGGCAAAATTTGTAGCACAAAATCTGCCACTGATACCAGACAAATGGCGAGATGATCTTCAAAAAGAACTTGAGAAATTAATTGATTATGGTTTGGTTACGCTGGGAATACCTCCAACATTACCAAATTTTGATGATCTAACGAAGATGGGTACTGATTATCTTGCGGCCACGGCACTCACTCAACTCGGTTTACCAGACACCGATTTCAATATGGATACCATCAAGGATTTGGGGAAAGGAATCTCCAAAGAGTTAAATCAAAGTGCTAGTTCAGGAAGTTCTCCCAATCCTTTGGACTGGAAGTTTGTTCGTCCTTATTCAAAAGCTTTGTATCGCCCGGCATATATGCATATTGAAATAACAAACAACACAAAAGAAGTAACAGCCCCTGGCGTACTGGAAGGTCGTATCCACCGAACATTAGCTCAAAGTGAAATGGCTGATGGCAATAAGATGACTTTAAGCGCAAGTTTTGGCGGGACCAAATATTTTGAGTTGTTCCTCCCTGTTAAAAATGTCATCATTCCACGCTTGGTCCCCGGTCAAACAATGCTTGTACCTATTTACTTAACGGAATACACGGGGTATGCCTATCCATTCCACTCCAAAACTGTAAGTCAGAATGAGTTTTTAAGCATGTATAACAATCTTGACTATTTTGAGTTTGATTTCAAAATCAATTACGAATTACCAAGTGCTCAAGAATATTCTAAGCAACTCAAACTGTCACAAGATTTTGCTTACGAGTATAAAACAGATCAGAGTAGCATTTACTTTAAGATTCAACCCTTCGATAGATATATTCCATAGTCTAAAAAGGTTCACATCAATGTGAGCCTTTTAGTACGATACCTAAATGGTTGCGTTTTCGGAATATAAAAACCTTCGGGATATACATATTCTCGCTTTTGAATCTATGACCAAGACGAAGCGACTTTTTAATATGTCGCCTTCAACGACTTAGTGGCAACTTTCAAAGAAATCACCACGGAATTTAGAGTGCACGACATAGTGGTCGTTGATTGAAACCATATCCCCACAAAATGTGCATTCTCCGTGATTTCCGTCGAGTTCTAGTTCGAGTCCGCACGTTGGGCAAGCCAAGATATTGTGATCTGTGACTAAATCGTAGCTACCGCACTTAAAACATTTCTTTGATCGGATACTCATAAAAGCGCCACACGAATGGCATTGTTTCATCTTGGTGTTCATAATAGACACCTCCTTGGTATTGAATGATGTGGCATATTTAATGTCATGTTAATTGTATCACAATAAATAAGGCTAAAACCATTTCTCACTAAAAAACTCGCTTTTGGCGAGTAGTTTTCATAGAAATCGAACGGTTTCCGACAAAGGGCGGCGTTGATCATGCAAGTTCAATGGAACGCTGGTTTCAGAAGCATAACCCATCGGTAGTACACAGACTGGAATTATATTTTCTGGCAGTTCAAGTTTTTCTCTTAGTATGTCCGGTTTAAACAAACCGACCCATACTGAGCCCAATCCTAAATCTGTCGCTTCTAGCAGTATGTGTGTCGCCACAATGCTCGCATCCACGATACCGCTATCCCTGCCGTCTTTACTTTTCCAGCTTAATACGTTATCATAACAAACCACAAACACCAGTGGTGCTCCAAATCGGGCGCGTGTCGAAGCATCCACAATGTCCAACGCTTCTTGTGAACGCATGACATAAATGATTTGTGGTTGGTTGTTGTGGGCTGTCGGCGCGTTTTGTGCCGCAAGTAACAACTTTTCGATCAGTTCGTCACTGACCGGTGTTTCCGCATAACTGCGTACTGAATATCTTTTTTTACTTAGTGTCAGAAAGTCCATGGTATCCTCCGTTATTTGTTCTTTATAACCTTATTCTATCTTGTTATAATGAGAAAAGATATGA
>PGZW01000030.1 GCA_002841515.1 Firmicutes bacterium HGW-Firmicutes-19
TTAGCACTCACACTCTTTGTCTGCTAATATTATAAATCAAAGGGTTAGCACTGTCAACATTCAAGTGCTAAACCGTTTCACAATCAAATATGCTATAATGATTTCGGTGATAACATGATCAAAATCCCTTGGAATATTCATCCGGACATCATTGCCGGAAGTACGGGTCGAAACGACGGTTTCAGTCAGCCCCCTTTTGACTCGCTCAATATGGCTTTATATCTTAATGATGATGATGAAAGTGTCATCAAAAACCGCGAGAAACTCGCAACTCACATCGGTATACCTCTGAATCAATGGGTATTCCCCAAACTGACTCACAGTGATCGTTGGATCAAGGTAAGTCATGTAGATGGAGGTAAAGGCGCACGGGATGAACAAACCAGTCTTTGGGGATACGATGCGGTCTATACCAGCGAATCCAATCTTGTGCTTGCGGTTGGTCACGCGGATTGCATCCCGTTATTATTAACCTGTCCAAGCAAACAATTGATTGGTGCACTGCACACCGGATGGCAAGGCACTGTCAAGCAAATCACCGATAAGTTTCTCAATCATTGGATCAATGAAGAGCACTGTGATCCTAAGGATATCTTTGTATACATCGGACCTTCGATCCGTAAGCATAACTTTATCGTAAAGCAGGATGTCATCGATCAGATCCGACAAATGACGATCAACACAAGCCCGTTTCTCAATGTCATTGACAGTGAACATACGCAAATGGATCTGGTCGGACTAAACATTGAAATGATGTTAAGGCTGGGTATTCCACCAAAGAATATCACCGATACCAAACTGTGTACGTTTGATCATTCCGATGAGTTCTTCAGCTATCGAAGATCAAAAGTTACCGGGCGACAATTAAGTTTTATTGTACAAACATAAAAGCGCAATGCGCTTTTTTTATTTTATTATTGTAAAACAATAATTTTATGTTATTATATGTATATAAATTATTGTAAAACAATAATTCGGAGGTTTTATGAAATGGATTTCTAAGCACGTTATCATCTTACTTGTCTGTACAATGGCAGGTGCAGCCCTATTGACTGCTTGGTTGTCATCTATAAATCAGATAACCGATGTTTCCTCATTTCTAACGATCCCTATGATTGGTTGGATCGAATGGTTGAGAAATCTGTCGTTGTCTTCGCAGATTGGCAATATGAGTGCATGGCTATTGTTGCTATTGACATCTTCATTACCCGTCTTCTTACTGCTGATTCAAAGATTTCGTACGAAGAGCATGAAACTGACGTTAGTGATGTTCAGTATCTTTATGGCCATCAGTCAGTACATTCTAATCAATCCCTGGCTTTTATTTAACAACGAAAAGATATACATCCCTGAATTCCAATCCATCCTGATTTTGATTTTTACCTTAGTTATTCTTTCGATGGCATTGACGATAGCACTATTCGCAGTTATCCGTCAAGATGATTCAGAAACTGTTCTTATCACACGTTTCCAATGGTTTCTATGGATTGCATTAATCGGTTATGCATCGATATTTACCATGACTCTGGTTAGTCAATGGCAGCAGTATATGTCCAATCAAGGTTCATGGATACAAGTTGTAAACCTATTAATTGTCGGATTACCCTCTGTTTTACTCCTATTTGTTACTGCAACTGTCATTCAATTATTACAACAGCTAAAAGTTGGCATGTTTAATCCTTCGAATCTGCTCTTATTGAAAAAACTAAAACAGTTAACTTCAATTACACTAAGTCTTTCGGTGATTAGTATATTTTTATACAATCTGCTCCAACTGATTTCATTTCGGTTAACCGACAGCATTCATTTCAGCATACATTTCCCAGCGCTGGAACTGTCAATATTGTTTGTTGTTTTGTTTATATCTACGATTCTGGAAAAATCGATTCCTGTACATCAGGAAAATCAAACCTTTGTATAATTATGGCTATTAAAGTCCATTTGGATGTTTTGCTTAAACGCAACAACATGACAAGCAAAGAACTCTGTGAAAAAGTCGGAATCACCGAAGCCAACATGTCCTTACTTCGCACCGGCGCGGTTAAGGGTATTCGATTTTCTACATTAAATAAAATTTGCTACTACCTCAACTGCGATGTCCAGGACATCTTACAGTTTGACGGTCAACAGGAGGAAGACAATGAAAACGATTAGAAAGATTACGATGTATATACTGATACTGCTTCTTAGCGGCTGTACGCTGGCGTTAACGCCACCTGCAGATAATGATGATGATCACCCGGATCCCCAAGTAAATGTCATAGGTATTTGGGTACAGACAAATGAAAATCAGACCTTCGATTTAGCCAATGCGCGTTCACTCACGTATGTAGCGTTTCAAAAGAAGCTGATTGAAGGAATGCCTTCATCACATTCTGATGTTTCCGGAATCTTCTATGATACCAATATGAATATCGGCGTAACTGACGAAGGCACGATTTCAACCTTTACATCAACCATACCTTTAAAATCGGGAGAAGGTCAAATCCTCTCTTTTTATACACTGATTGAAGACGAGAATAGCAATATCATCTTGGGAGATCGTCTGAACGGATATCATTCATCAAACGATATGTTGGCAAATGTAAATTACTCATTTACTCATCAATCAACGATCAATGGTGAGACAAAGAAAGATGAGCTGCACTTCAAATTCCAATTCAGTTACCATTCACCACTAGAAAGCATCCGAATCATTGAAATGGATAAAGACTATAATGTCATCAGAACTTATGATTTCAAAGATGCGTCTGAATATGTATTGGATGCCCAGACTCAGTTCACGATCATTGAACAGACACAAATCGATAGTGAAGGTCAGCGTGTCACAAGTATCGATTCATATAGTATTGATGACACAAAAGACGATCCCCTTCTTTATCAATATTTCACAATTGATGAGAATGGAGAAGTTAAAATCAAAACGATTTCAATCAAAAAATAAGTAAAAAAGCATGGTACCAGTACCATGCTTTTAGTATACAAATTCTATAGATTGCTTACGGAATCAATTGGGCAATTGAACCTTGAATAATCGCCCATAGGGAGAAGTCATTACCACCGAAGATAACGATCCAATCAGCAACGGTCGTTCTTAAGAAAGGAATTGAGAAACCTAGCAACAGAACCATCACGACACCGGCAACTGCTGAACCAATGATAGCACCACGACGTCCACCGGTAGCATTACCGATGATAGAAGCTGTACCGATTTCAAAGAAACAGGTAATGGTCAGCGGTGCCAATACATATGGGAAAAATCCTGTGATTGCAAACAATACGATGGCAATCGTTGAAGTGATCATCGAAACGACGAAACCAATAATTAGTGCATTCGGTGCATATGGGAATAATAATGGGCAATCCAAGGCCGGAATGGCATCTGGAATCAAGCGCTCTTGAATACCTGTGAAGGCAGGAACGATTTCTGCGATCATCATACGAACACCAACTAGCATAACAGTCAAACCAGCTCCGAAAGTGATCCCTTGAATCAATAAATAGTTAAATACTTTCGTTGGACCAGCGATATTGAATATTTCAAATGCATTTTGACCGGATACGGTAACAACAATCATCATAACCGCATAAACCAATACGATAACGATCGAAGATGTAATGGAAATTTCCTTTAAGAAGGAAAGTGATTTCGGGAATGGAATATCTTCTGTTGATTTGGACTTATCCCCAAACCATTTACCCAGATACCCTGAAATCAAAGACAAGCCGATGGTCGGATGTCCGAGAGTGAATGAATCATCACCAGTTACCTGCTTAACAAACGGGCGGATTAAGTTTGGTGAAACGATCATGTAAAGAGCCGTGAATACAGTGGCTACCAAAATGAGTGTCACTCCGGACAAACCTGCATCAACACCAGCCGCAACGAAGATAAACGGGAACCAGTACAGCATGTGCCCGGTCAAGAAGACGGATTTCCACTTTGTGAAACGTGCTACCAATAGATTGATCGCGAATGCGGAAACCATTGCGATACCGATCGCTGAACCATATTCGACCATAAAGGCACTTGCGCCCATGGATTGAATCGGCTCACCGCTTGGTGCATTGAAGATACCGAATGCTCCCATTAGAGGTAAAATTGAACCAATAATGATATCGACACCTTTTTGAAGAATTACGACACCGACCGTCGTTTTCAACGTACCGGCGAGGACTTCATTGAATTTCTTCTTTTGCAAAATCAGCCCAAAGAATGCAATCAATGATAAGAAGATGGGTGCACTACCGAAGATTTCATTGATAATAAAATCTAAAACTGCCATATTTTTTCCTCCTTTTGAATATCAACAGGGATGACCCTGGTGTTTCCTACAAACTGCTTATTCTGTTTTTAAACTTCTTGAAGTAATCTGCGTTTTGCTGATCCCCTTCCGGTTTGTTGGAGCTTGTCCAAATCGGCGGTTTGAGCCCGCGTTGTGACAACAATTCCACGGTTCTGGCGGTAATGGCTTGAAGAATGGTCATTCCTAAAACAGTTGACGTTGCCGAAAACTTTTCATTTATTCCATCCAGTGACATACAAGCATCACCATAATCAACTTTCAAATCGATGACAATGTCAGCTACATCCTTAAGAAATTTACCACTACTATGACGTGAGGAAGTATGAGAATCAAAATCTGTGTCAGTCAAAGCAATCAGAGTCATTCCAATTTCCTTCGCTGCCAAGGCCATATCAACTACTGATCCATTTCTTCCCGAGACCGAAACGATAATCATAGCATCCTTAGCTGACACATTTTCAAGTTCCAGGTATGTCTTGCTAAAACCCTCCATTCGTTCAAACACTGTAGAAAGCTTTGCGACGGGTGTTATTGATAAATGGGGTAACAATAAGGGATTAACCGGTACTAAACCTCCCGATCGATAAAACATCTCCATGGCAAACATCTGACAATGTCCACTGCCAAATACATGAATGAGCCCATCTTTTTCAATCACATCTGCCATTATTTCTGCTGTACGGTCCATGTTTGGCAATTCTTGCTTCAATGTCAGTTCTAACTGACGAAACACTTCTTGAAAGTAACTCTGAATCATCATTTTCTGTCTTGGTAATCAGCCATGTATTGAAGGACCTTTGCCTCAATCTCAACTTTATCTACAAAACTGTTGATGACGATTACCGGACATTTTGCTCTTGAACCAATCGTTTCCGCCAGCTCACGGGATGTAAAAATCACATCGCACTGTGTTGATGTCGAAGTTGCCACATCACCTGCGAAAACCGTAGCTTCAATGTTGTTCTTTCGAAAAGCCTGATCCAACTTCATTTTCAATAATGTCGAAGAACCTACACCAAATCCACACACTGCCTGAACCCTTAATTCTTTCATAACATCATCCTTTCTGTGTTTCTTCACTCAAATCATTCAATAATTCATACAATTGTGAGACGTTATTCACTGCCATGATCTGCTTTTGAGCATCGGTGTCAGAAAGCAAGTTCGCTACTTTCATCAATACTTCCATATGTTGATGAGAACCCGTTGCACATAAGCCGAATAACAACGTGACAGGATCGTTGTGACTATTGAAAATAACCGGAGAATGACAAATCATTAGTGCGATATCATCGCGCAAGACTGATTCATCAGGTTTGGCATGAGCAATAGCAACCCCTGGAGCAATGACAAAATATGGTCCAAACTCTTGATAACTCGAAATCATATTTTCAATATACTGAGACTTTACGCTTTGTGCATCGACTAATAATTTACCGATTTCACGGAGTGCCGTATAAGCATCCATCGCTTCACTTCTGATTTTCAGATTTTCGATTTTAATGAATGCCATAGTTACCCCTCCAATGCCAGTATGGCCTTTACATCATTTGTAGTTAGCAGACTTTCATAGTTATCATTGTTTTCAATGATTCTGACCAGCTTCAGTAACCCCATATCTTCCTTAGCCTTAGAAGCAATCACGAAAATTACTTGAACTTCGGTGGCCTTTTGATTACCGAATGAAATAGGACTGGACATCCTCAGGCAGCTGATCCCATTTTTAATAACTCCATCTTGAGTGCCGGCATGAACGAATGCAACTTTAGGTAAAATTACCATATAGGGTCCCAGAGACTCTACTGCCCAAATCATTTTCGTTGTATATTGCGGCAAGATGACCCCATCTTCCAATAATGGCTTTGCTGCACATTCGATGGCTTTCTGCCAGTGATCAAATGGTTTTGTTATTTGAATATGACGTTCTTTCAAAAGTTGATGCATATAGATCGTTTGTTGATGTGATACCTTAAAATTCTTGATAAGTAAGTCACACTGTTTTTGGTAGAGTAAATTCCAAAGCTTTCTCTCGATTAATTCTATATCCCTTACGCTCAGCAAAGGACTGACGACCAGAACATTTTCATTATCCAGATGAATCGTCGATATGACCAAGTCAATGCTTTGACTGTTTTTAATCGCTTCAAACTCGTTAACAGAGTATGGACCTAACAGATTCTGATTTGGCATCAACAATTTGAGTCTGGAGTGCAGCAGATTGGAAGTTGCTGCACCATGCTGACAAACGACAGCAACCGTCACACTCGATTGTAAATGGGTTTGAGACTGATAAATCGCTCCTATATGCATGACGATAAACGCAACTTCATTCTCACTAAAAGTTATTTCATGCTTTTCCTCGAATTTTTTCAAGATTTCCGAAATAGCTTCAAATAAAATGCTGTAAGATAAACGGACATCATCCTTTAGGGGATTGTCCATCTGCTGATTAAATTTAAAACGATTCATAGCAGCTAATAAATGAAGTTTCAAACTTTGATAAGCAGGATCTTCTGGACTTATAGGCAAATTCAAAACATTGATCATATCTTCAATCAATTCTTCAACAAAATGTGTGGAGATCTGCACCGGCAAGCTGCCTTTCGTTAATCTTGATGTCAATAATGCTCTTTCAATTCGCAAACATCCATCCGCATCCCAATGCAAACCAAAGTCTTCAGAATGAAAGAAACCCGTTGACTGATCACTTATGTGTTTTGATTTATTCACTCTTAACGTTATATAGACCGCTGTTGCACGCAACAATGTTCGCGAACCCGATTCAAACTCTGCCTTATAACTTGACTCCACGTGGTCGATCCATGCATTAACCATCTTGTTGATATCAGCAAAATGTTGTTCCAACTCATTCAATGCCCTCGTTAAGAACTCGACTTGCTGGATTGATTTACAAAAAAGGTCTCTGCGGTGTTTTTCTATAAGTGTTAACCAAATTCCATGTGTCGTCCGCATTAACTCATTTTCGCCAACCAACTTCAAATCAGTGAATGCATTGAGATCCCGTGTAATCGTTTGACGAGCAACATGCAGCTTATCCGCCAAGTCTTTGACCGAAACATTATCAAATAAAAGCAGATATAAAAGTAATGTACTCAGTCTCGATCGGTAATCCCAAAGTATTTCTGATTCGAAGACTTCACTCCATTTTTTATTGGTTGGTTCAACTAAACTCAACCCTTTTGATGGAACGATAGATAATCTCAAATTGTACGACTTTAAGGCAAACGAAAGATCTTTCAAGTCATATCGTATCGTGCGTTCACTTACATTCAATGCAACAGACAGTTGACGTACCGACATCCATTGACCTGATTGATATAAGAATTTCAGGATTTCCTTTTGTCTTGGTGTGAGCATTGCAATTCCTCTACAACTACATTATAGCGATATTTAACCATTATGGTTAAATCAGTTGTGAGAACAGTTGTGGCAAACAATGATACAAAAAGAACCGTTTCCGGTTCAGGTTTTGTTGACTACTTTTTTTTATTCTCAAATTTCTCAATAATTCGCACAACTCCCCAACAAACCATGTACGAACAGATAACCACCATAATCATAATCAGATATACCGTAAGCCGAAGGAATGCGGATCTTCCCGATTCACTCGTAATCCCGCTAATTATCGCAATGATCACACTTATTGTTATAAGAGCGTAAATCGGGTAGAGTCCTTTGCTGTAGTTGAAAAAAAAGTGTTGACGAATCAATGATACGATAGCAAAGTAGATTATTCCGAAAAAAATCAGGAAAATCAACAATTTATCCATAGTCATCATAGATAGTCGCGTATAATCCAATTGAGGATTATATATCTCCTTTCCTCTAGAAATGAAACAGAATACCAATTTTACACCTACATTATATGTTATTTCAAGTGAATTAACATATAAAAAGAACCGTTTCCGGTTCAGTTTCACATTAATTTGACGGTTTTTCATCTTATTGACAAGTGTCATGATCAGGCAACAGAGCAAGTAAAAGTTCTACTTGAATGATCAGTCATGTACGAAATATGAAAACAAAGAAGACATTTCTGTTTATGAAATGTCTTTGGGATATTTATGCTCGTTTATTTTTATTTACGAGTGACACAATCATCCAACCCAGCAAATAGGTGACCAGAATGATCGAAGTCAATACGACCATGACCACATATCCCAATGCCGCCCAACCGGTCGTATCTTGCGGAGCCACAAACAACAACATGGCCAAGAAGAACAATACCAGACCAACCGGCAGAATCAGTCCGAGTTTATAGCTGAAACGCGTATATTTTTTGAGTAATGTGACAACTGCGAAATAAGCGGCGCCGATGACTACCGGCCAGATGTATACATATAAACCTTCCATAAGTACCTCCTTTAAGGTCATTTAACTAAACAACAACGATATCATTTTAACTCTAACCTAAGCAGCTATCTTTTCTTGCTTTTTGCTGGTAAGCGATACAAGAAACCAACCCAATAAGTAAGTAGCCAAACTAACAGAAGCAAAGATCGACATAATGATCATTGCCAAACCAATCCACCCGGATGGGTCTTGAGAAGCTATTACCCAGAATATAGCTAAAAACACCAGAACCAAAGCCAGCGCAAGATAGAAACCAAATTTATAACCAAAACGCGTATATTTTTTTAGTAGAGTTACAATTGCGAAATAAGCGGCGCCGATGAGTACCGGCCAGATGTATACTGCTAGACCTTCCATAAATACCTCCATTGAGAAGATTTTTTCTTCTGAAGCAACTGTATCATATATATTAGTACAGTTCAATCAATTTTATCTCTAAAATGGACATATTTCACCTTTTTTTCACATTAATCGCCGTTTTCTTCGTGAGGTTGTGAAATCTGGTCATGAATGATCCAAAAAACCATATATACAATAACCGTCATACCACTCAAACGCCACGTGATCAACGGGTCTACGGGATTAAATGTGAAAAATGGCGTTTCATTCCTCAAATTCGAAAATGCGATCATAAAATACCAAATGAGCACCGTACCGCCATGCCAGATTCTGATTTTTGAATCTTTGCCTAATTCATGAACAATCAGAAAATGTCCGCCTCCGACAACCATCGGAATGATCAAGTACCAATACCATGCCATAAATCATCACCTCGGACTTTCCAACGATTCCATCACGAAATCACGAAACATATCCATACCTTTTTGTGTTGCCTGTTGAAATAGCTCACCATGAACCGTCATATCTTCTTTAAAACGAAACTCTACATCCATCAGCCAATGCGTTCTGCCATCGACTTCCTCGAAATTATCAATGCAGCGGTTCCATACGTCCGCCACCTGGTAAACACAGCTGATATGATCCGGTAAATGATTTTCCTCTACAAACATTTCCATGCGGACTTTATTGTCGCCATGGAAATTCAGTACCCCGTGAAACCCCGGTTGAAAATCTTCTCCCGCAAAACGTTCGACTGAAGCAAAATTCGGTTGCCAACGCGAATACAGGGAAAAATCCGTATACAACTTTATCACTGTATCCCGGTCACAATCGATCCAACTCTCACAAATGTATTTCATTGCTTTAACCTCCTTCGCTTAAAACAACTTCAAATACTCCCCATAACCTTCTTTCATCAAATCTTCTTTACGGATAAAGCGCAATGCAGCTCCGTTAATACAGTAACGTAATCCGCCCTGATCTTTGGGACCATCGGTAAACACGTGACCTAAATGGGAATCTGCCAGTGGACTTCGTACTTCCACCCGAAACATCCCATGACTGAAATCCTTCTTCTCTACGATCTTCTCGATCGGCCGGGTAAAGCTTGGCCAGCCACAACCCGAATCAAACTTATCCTTCGAATGAAACAAAGGTTCTCCTGATACGATATCAACAAAAATACCCTCTTCTTCCAACGTTTCAAAAGGCGAAGTAAATGGACGTTCCGTACCGTTTTGTTGAGTTACATAATATGACAAAGGATCCAAGGTACGCTTAAGCTCTTCTTGGTCCGGCTTTTTATAGTTATTCATCTGACATTCCTCTTTTGTCATACTGTAACACAATGGATAATTCCTTTCAATTAATGTACTTTGATCATCAAAATAAAAACAAGACCAACCTTCAGTCTTGTTTGAATTTCATTGTAATTAATGTCGAATCTTCCTGAACAGTAAACATCCTCATCTTTGTCGACTTGGTGAAGTTTGCATGTTTTTTTGTTTTGGGTAAACAGAAAACTTATATTGTACTTAAAATCAGCGAGACCACTAATGCGATTGTGCCTGTAACAGCAGGAGCTAAAAAGACGTGTTTAAATGACTCTTTATGGCTTAAACTCGATAGTGACAGCAGTGCTATTACTACTCCAGAGTGCGGGGTATTAGGCATAATTGTTGATGATATAGCAAGTATGCGATGTATGACTTCGGCCGAAATTCCAGTAGACAAAAGGAAACTGCCATGAGCTGAGACCATAATCCCGATCGCCCCTGATCCTGATCCTGTTATTATAGAAAACAATACCGTAATCATTGCGGCAACGATTAATTTCGATGATGACTCACCGATTATTTTGCGTGTAAAATCAGCAATTCCACCAATATTAGCAATCACTTGTCCAAAGGCAATTGTGGAAGCCGTAGACAATAACGGAGACAATGCATCAATAGTACCGGAGTTGATTGTTTCGATATGAGAAGTAATATAAGATCGATATATGAACATTTCAATTATTATAACCAACAGAAGAGCAATGATCAATATTTGTGGAACATTTAGCGAAGTCCCAACAATGATAAAGGAAATCAGCGCAATCAATGGTAATAGACTTAAAAATAACGAGGGATTTATTAATGATTCATCTTTGATGATATTAAACTGATTGATGGATGTATTTCGATGTAGCTCCCTTTTCACAACTACATTCATATAAAAAATTGAAGATATTATTGTTACTACCGAAGCAACGACTCCTATCAAAGGTGCAGCCATCAACGTAGTATTCAAAGTGTATGTTGGAATTATATTAATAACCGACGGAGACCCCGGAAGCATTGATGCAGTAAAAGTACCAAGTCCTAGAATGATCGGAATGGGTGATAACTTCCAAGGTATTCCCATTTGAGAAAATAGCGACTTCGCTAATGGAACGACTGCAAACATTACAACAAAAAGTGATACACCACCATATGTAAGTAGTGCTGTTATCAAATATACTGATATCATTCCATGCATCGGGTTGTTTCTGTCAATTGCCTTTACAACAGATTGCGTAATTGTGTTAATTGCTCCACTTTTTTGTAAATACTTCGCCATGACTGATCCTAAAACAAAAATAAAGAAAAAGTTAAACACAAAACCTGTCAAATATGCTATATAAGATCCTTTATCTCCAAGTAAACTTTGAATAATATTCAAGCGACCAAGTATGATAACTATTAGTGTTGCAATAGGAGCAGAAATCAAAACAGTTAAACGCTTGAAAGATGCAACAACTATCCATATTACTGCTATAAGCACAGCTACAATCAACCAGAAATCCATTTTTAACCCTCAACGATCTCATTTCAAATAATTAAATAAGTAATCGATGACTTCAAAGTCATCGATTACTTTAGCTTGTTTTATTATAATCGCTATACTAAACCAAAGGAAGCCAGAATTAATGCAGTAATCAACCCAATAAACGGAACGATACATGTAGCCAAGAATATCCCGGGGTACCCTTCACGATATTTTAGACCTGCAACCATTAAGAATGTTACGTTTGGACCTGCATGAGGAAGTGAGTCAAGTACGCCTGCCCCCATAGCAGCTATACGGTGAAATACTTCAGGATGGATCCCGCGAGCTAGAAATACTTCAGAGAATGTGTTCATGAAAATTGTAATCCCTGCCGATGATGAACCTGTTATACCCGCAATGATATTGACAGCAATCGCTGTAGTGAAAATTACAGGTAAATTAAGACTTAAGGCAAAGTTAACAAATGATTGGAATGCAGGAGCACCTTTGACAGCCCCACCCAAACCAACAACTGCAGCCGTATTCATTAATGCATTTACGCTTCCTGTACCACTAGTTGATAAAGTTTCTTTGAAATCACTGATTCTCTTATAATGCAACGCATATCCTACTACGATACCGGCAAATAAACCAATAATTACAGTGAATATTGCAGGTAACCCGATCTTTAAAAATCTTTCACCTAGAATTACCCCGACAGTAACAGCCAACGGAGTGACAGATAATCCAAAGCTTGGTAATTTTTTATACTCTTCATCGGTGAGTTCTGCAACATTGTCATTAGCCGCAGCAATAAATCGTTCGCCTTTTTTCTTCAAGCTGTTGGCATATAGATTGAATAAATACATTCCTGATAGAAACATTACCAGAGCAGAAATCAAACCAATGGTTGGTGCAGCGGTAACTGTAGTGCCCAAAAAAGATGTAGGAATAACATTCGTTAAAGCAGGTGAACCCGGCAAGGCAGTCATTGCGTATGAACCCGCACCAAGCATAACTACACCAGGAATCAAACGTCTTGGTAAATCTGCTTGTTGGAATAAAAACAGAGCAATTGGGAAAATTGCGAAAACGATAACAAAGACAGATACACCCCCGTAAGCAAGAATTGTTGAAGTTAAAACTGTAATAAGTAGTGCATTTTTTGCTCCGAACTTGCGAGCTAAAGTAACACCTACCATACGAGCTGCGCCACTTCTAGATAGAATTTGACCTAAAAGTGCACCGAGGAAAAACATAATAAGGTAGTTACCAACAAAGTTTTTCATATCGGTTGCGTAATTTACCGATAATCCAGTCCAAATGTCGACGTTGTTGGTAATGATAGCGATCAATGCAGCAACGATTGTTACTGGAATGACGTGATAACCTCTAAACGCTGCATAAATCATAAACCCGATCGCAAGCAATAACCCTAATACACCAATGATATCCATAATTTCTCTCTCTTTCTCCTTTTATTATGGTGAAACACGCTATTTTCCTAGTTGTTTTTTACGTAACTTGAAAACTTCAAGAAAGTTGTCATTTCGAGTTCTTATTTTCTCAGCTGCACTTTCTTCCGTGTATTCATAAAACCCCTTTTTACTTCTTAAACCAACCGTATTTTTATCAATCATTTCCTTTAAAAACTTGTGTGGGGTTTTGGTATCATCCAAAACCGGAAATAGTTTTAGACCAACATTGTAAGTGGTACCGATACCGGCAATATCCTGACCTTCCAATGGACCAAGGAAAACATATCTGAATCCTAAACTATCTTTAATTACGGTGTCGATGTCTTCAGCACTGGCGATTTCATTTTCATAGAGCCAAAATGCTTCTCTCATCAAGGCCATTTGCATTCGGTTCGCAATAAATCCAGGAACTTCCTTCTTCAGAACTATTGGAGATTTACCACATAGTTTCAAGAAATTCAGAACATTCTCCATTAATTGCGGATCGGTCAAGCCGTTGAGCTGTATGATTTCAACAAGTGGTATTATTTGAGCTGGAGCAAAATAATGTGTGATAATAAATCTTTCTGGATGTTTAGATCCCTGAACAAGCTCAGACAGAGGAATTGCTGAAGTATTCGAAGAAATAACTGTTTTCTCTGAAACCAGTTCCTCAATTTGATGATAGACTTTTAACTTTAATTCAAGAACTTCTGGAACTACCTCTACAACCATATCCGCATCCATAACAGCGGTTGCGAAATCAGTTGTAAAACTTAGGAATTCGAAAGTTTTCACTTTTTCAGCTTCGGTGATTATTGATTTCTCAACCATTGCACTTAGACTGTCATTAATCATCGATTTAGCATGATTCAATGCTTCTTCGTTGATGTCATAGAGAGTGACAAAACTACCATGTTGCGCATATAGTTGACCAATTCCATGCCCCATAACACCACTACCTATAATGCCTATTTTTTTCATAATAGCCCTTTCTAGATTCCTCCGGTTACCCCGATTTGTTCACCCGTGATAGCAGCAGCTTCCTTAGATGCCAAGAATACTACAGTTGCTGATACTTCCTCAGGTTCAAGCAACCGCTTCATCCATTGTTTACCCAAAATATGATGATTTAGTGCCTCTTCGATCGTAGAACCATCTTTGGCAGCAAGTTTTGGTAGCTGTCTTTCGATCAATTCAGTACGCACCGGACCAGGTAACACAGCATTCACTGTGATTCCATCGAGAGCAGTTTCCAAAGCAGTGACTGCACTTAAACCCAACACACCGTACTTTGCTGCACAATAAGCTGATTTGTATTTGTCGGGCATCTTTCCGTGAGCAGATGAAATGTGAATGATTCTGCCAAATTTCTTCTTCTTCATTTCTGGCAAAGCATATTTAGACATCAAGAACGGTCCAGTCATCATTACATCGACCAATAAATGCCATTTTTCTAAAGGAAAGTCTTCAACACTGGAGATAAACTGTAATCCAGCATTATTAACTACAACATCAACTGTTCCTTTATCCTTAAACAATTCCTCATAGAAAGACTTTACACTTTCTTCACTTGTAACATCGAGATAATAACCCTTAGCGTTACTCAATGTGTTTGCAGCATTTGTTGCTGCTTCATGGTTTAAATCTGCAATTGCAACAAAATCCCCTTGATTCACAAATGCTTTGGCAATAGCATACCCAATTCCTTGAGCTGCTCCTGTAACTACTACTACTCTTTCCATTTCTTACCTCCTTTATATGACCGCTTTAGGATTTTCAAGTAATAAAGCGATACCTTGACCTCCACCAATACATGCAGATGCAATTGCATATTTTTTATTAGGATTATTAATAAACTCGTAACATAATGTTGTTATTATCCGAGCTCCGGACATTCCAAGTGGATGTCCTAAAGCAACCGCACCACCATTGACATTAAGGCGATCATATAGAGGAGTATCTAGATAATTTCCCAACTCTTTTAGACATGCCAACGTTTGACCGGCAAATGCTTCATTGATTTCCAAGAAATCAATATCTTCCAGTTTCAGGTTATTTTTATCGAGTACTTTCCGAATTGCTGGGACCGGACCAATCCCCATAATATTGGGATCAACACCAACTATTGCAAAGTCGACAACTTTTGCTATAATATCAAGTCCTTTTTCTTTTGCTATTGATTCTAAAGTGAAAATCTCATATGCCGCTCCATCATTTAGTCCAGAAGCATTTCCTGCAGTTACAGAGCCTTTACCGTCCCTACGAAAAGCTGGTTTAATAGGAGCGAGTCCTTCAAGAGTTGTTTTTGGTTTAGGATGACCATCCTTTTCCACAACAGTAATATTGCCCTTTCTATCTTTAATTTCTACAGGGATGATCTCCTGAGCAAACCTTCCGTTTTCCATTGCTTTTTTTGCTTTCATTTGACTCTCAAATGCAAAACGATCTTGGTCTTCTCGTGGAATGCTATATAATTCGATCAACTTCTCTGCAGTATCACCCATATGACTGATATCCGGAAACATGTGTTTGGGAGAAGCACTACGATGTCCTTCAAGATTAGAATCAATTACTTTGAAGTCTCCCATTGCAAATCCTTGCCAACGGGTTTCCAATGGTAGAAAAAACTCAGCTCTTGACAGGCTTTCTGCACCACCTGCTGCAACAAACTGCACATCAGTTGTTAACAGTGTTTGATAAGCGCTAATGGCAGATTGTATACCAGAACCACAGATCCGATTGACTGTCATAGCAGTTGACTCATATTTGCAACCTGCTTCAAGTGCAATCACACGAGATATATTATTGTGAACTTGAGTGCCTTGTACATGACCGGTAATAACTTCATCAATATCTGTAATTTCGATATTTGACCGCTTTACAGCTTCTTTCAGTGCTATGGCACCCAGTACTTCAGTTGGAACGGTTTTAAGATCTCCCAAGTACGCTCCTACCGGTGTTCTAGCCGCTCCTATGATAACGATTGATTCTTCTTTTCTCATAGCTAATATTTCTCCTCTCTAGAGATTTTCAAAATAATGGGTAGGTGTTGTAGTTACATTTTCGTCAATGATGAGTTTAGCTTCTGTTGCTGCTTGAATTTCATCGAGTGTATATTCTGGGTTGTATTCTCGCACGCGTATACCCAAATCCGTAACATCAAATACACCCATTTCTGTATAAATCGTATCCACTGCATATTTGGCTGTTAGTGGTAATCTGCATTTCTTTAGGATTTTAGGTGAAACCCCGGAAGTATGATAAGTTGCAACAAAAACTCTTTTTGCTCCTGTACATAAATCCATGGCACCACCCATACCATTGACTCTTTTACCAGGAATCATGTAGTTTGCAATGTTGCCTTCTTCATCAACTTCCATGGTACCAAGAACTGTTACATCAACATGCCCGCCACGAATCAAACCGAATGATGTAGCACTATCAAAGAATGATGCACCTTTTGATATCCCAGCTTTTGTTGCACCCGCATTGATAACCAAATCATCTTGAACTACAAGTTTTTTATCCTTACCTTCAGTTTTCTTGATGATATCAAATGCTGTTTTTCCTAAACCAATTACTCCATTTTCACCATGCATTAACACGTCCATATCTTCTGTCACATAGTCAGAAACTGCCGTAGGCAATCCAACACCAAGGTTTACCAGATATCCTGGCTTTAAATCACCGGCAATACGTTTTGCAATAAATCTTGCAGCTAGTTCCTTCTCCATTACTTGCCTCCTCTTAATACTATGGCATCAACTAAAACCTGTTGAGTATGAATCTCTTGAGGTTCTAACTCTCCGACTTCTACCAAGTTACCGACTTCAAGAATTGTGAACTCTGCGGCAGCAGCCATACTTGGTGCATGAGCGTGCGCTGATCCATAATACGTACAGTTCCCAACTGTATCAGCTACGGATGCATAAATCAAAGCAAAATCCGCTTTCAGAGCTTCTTCAACAAGGTATTCCTCACCTTTGATCGTGATTTTTTGTTTGCCTTCTTCCACTAAGGTTCCTAATCCAGACTTGGTAATTACTCCTCCAAGACCATATCCCCCTGAGCGGATCATTTCTGCTAGACTGCCTTGCGGATATAACTCAACTTCTAGTGTTCCTGCTGAGTGTTGTTTTACGGATTCTGGATTTGGCCCTATAATTGAACAAATAACCTTTTTGACTTGATGATTGGTGAATAATCGTCCTGCACCAAAATCAAGCGTTCCAGAATCGTTGCAAATCAATGTAATGTCTCTTACATTTTTCTTTACCAAAGCATCAATCACTGTGTGTGGCGCACCATTCCCACCGAATCCACTAATCATGATTGTTGCTCCATCATGAATATTTTCAATCGCTTTTTCTATTGAAACTACCTTATTCAAAATGATTCCTCCTTTTTATGTTTACTTAAGGTCTACATAAGTAAACGCTTACAACTTAATTAAATCACTATTCAAGAATAAATCTACTTTGTATATTTTATCATTCGATAACTTTAGGTTATGATTGATCAATTTTTAATACTGTTGTTTTATTGTTACTGTAATTTACTCCCCCACTTATATAATGTATAATGAACATAAAGTATCACAAAACCTTTCGGGGGTGAAAATGGATATCACGCAACTTAAGTATCTTGCGGCGATTGTTGAAAATAATTTCAATATCTCACAAGCAGCTAGACAGCTATACATTTCTCAACCTGCGTTAAGCAAGGCTATTACAATGTTGGAGAAGGAAGCAAACCTTCAAATTTTTGAGCGCTTAAAAGGCCGACTTATTGAATTAACAACCGACGGTCAGCTTATTTTTGAACATGCAAAATTGATAATCAATCATCATGATGAGCTGATGTCTCTGCTTGAAATGAGATCAAGAATGGGAGAGGGAGACGTATTATTAGGTATTCCCCCACTTGTGATAACCGCTTTATTTAGTGACTTTTTGTCTTTAGTGCGTGAGAAAAATCCGAAGATGAATGTAACTGTAATAGAAAACGGCGGGAAATCTTTGGAAGAAATGGTAACTTCAGGTAAACTTGATTTCTGTGTGATGGTCTCTCCAGAATCATTTAGAAACAGTAAGTTTATCGAGATCCCATTACATAAAAGTGAGTATGCAATTTTCGTCGCAGAAAATCATCCGTTAATAGATAAGCAAAGAATCAGCTGGAATGATCTTAATAACGAAGATATAGCACTGTGTGATGAATCATTCAAAACGTATCACTTATTTGTTGATTATATTCAATCACAAAATATAGAGCCTCACTCGCTGCTAACTGCATACTCTTGGGATTACTTATTTGCAAGTATACGAAAGTCAAATAAAATCACATTCTTGCCCGATGCTTCACAAAACATATTTAATATGAATGGGGTAAAAATGTTGAGGTTTGAAAATCCGATGCCATGGAATATTTCTTTTGTATACCGGAAAAAGAGTAACTATACTACAGCTGAAAAGTATCTTATTGACTTCGTTAAATCATATTTTAAAAAGTGATGATCGACAAAAAAGCTCATCTGTTAATCAGATGAGCTTTGATTTTTAAACTCTGCCATTATGATTGGTAATATTTCCTTTGGGACAAACTTCGTTAAGTCC
>PGZW01000031.1 GCA_002841515.1 Firmicutes bacterium HGW-Firmicutes-19
ATCAAAGCAGAAGATTACTTTGCTTACTGTGAGGAAGTTGGCTGTGATGTCTGGGATATATTGATGGAAATAGAGGGAACGCTGTCCGAACCCATGGGTATGTGGCTTCCGGAAAACATGATTGAACCACAAACATCCAAATATATCCAGGGTGTGGAAGTGCCGATTGATTATGACAAAAAGATTCCAGATGGTTTTTCAATGATGACGATGCCGGCATGTGAGGTCATGATTTTTCAAGGACCGCCTTATCCGGATTCTGATTTTTCTGAGGCCATCAGTAAGCTTTGGCAGGTGATGGAACACTATGACCCGCACCGTGTCGGATTTCAATGGGCCGATGAACTTGGCGGCAGTTTTCAACTACAACCCATCGGTGAACGTGGATACATCGAGGGCAGGACTGTAAAAAGAGCCGAAACTTCAGAAATATAATGCAAATATGACGAATTTCTGATATAAATAATGCGGGAGTGATTATTTATGGAGATATTCAACAAGCTAAAGAAGCCGCTACCAAATCGATTAAGGGTAACGCTTCTTTTGTATTTTCCGCTTATTTGTTTTCTAGGTGTCATGATCGCCAATGATCCTCAGGCATTTGATAATTTTATCAAAATCCAGTTGTCGCCGGCGATATTGCTGACGGATTATCTGGCTGTCGGAGGCATCGCAGGAACGTTGATCAATGTCGGCTTAATTGCATTGATGAACATTTTATTATTCTACTTTTTGAAACTTCCATACACCGGGTTGATGTTTGCTGCATTCTTCACGATTTTCGGATTCTCATTTCTGGGGATGACGTTGGTCAATCTGATACCGATTTATCTTGGCGGATTATTGTATAGCCGATATGCAAAGATCAAGTTTCGCTCGATCATCATGTTGAGTGTTTTCGCAGGCACTTTAGGACCGGTAATCAGCCACTTGATATTCGGATACGGATTTACCGGCATTTTTGCATGGTTTTTAGGAATTGCGGTGGGTACTCTGTTGGGATTCTTTGTTATTCCGATTGCCAGACATCTGCTGAAGTTTCATGACGGTTTCAATTTGTATAATATCGGCTTTGCCTCCGGGATCATCGGCATCGTCTTTGTTTCAGTAATGAAATCCTTGGGATATACGACCCAACGGGTGGTATTATTATATCAAAGCCACAATTCGATCATCTTGGCATTGTTGTTTATCTCTTGCTTATATTTGATGACCGTCGGATATTTTGCGGAAGAAGAGTTGATTAAAAAATGGAAACTCATACTTCCCATCAGCGGTCGTGCCATTTCTGACTTTACTGAGCCCGCAGGATTTGGTGCTACATTATTTAATATGGGCCTTGTCGGACTTATAAGTACGGTGTTAGTGTTGATTCTTGGCGGGGTCGTCGACGGATTTATGCTTGCTGCGATTTATACGATCATTGGCTTTGGCGCATTCGGTAAACATCCGAAAAATATGTGGCCGATTTTTACCGGAGCAATCATATCAAGTCTTGTACTTGGATTGCCGTTAAGTGCAGCTACGACACTGGGTTCGATACTGTTTGCAACGACCTTAGTGCCGATCGCCGGTGTCTATGGTCCGGGATGGGGTATCGTGGCGGGATTTTTGCATGTATTTGTCGTAAGACAAGTCGGAGATTTTCATGGCGGCTTGAACTTGTATAATAATGGGTTCGCCGGAGGATTAGTTGCCGGTGTACTGATCATCATTATCCAAACATTGAAAGGTGGGGAAAAATGAGAACGCATGTCAAAAGAATAACCAGTATTGCAGATGAGATAACGACGTTTCTGTTATTAGAGAACTTTTCTAAACTTTCGGTGACGATCGAGCCGGAAGGAAAAGTCACAAAGATGCGATTTGTCAGTGAGAACAGTTCCATGACGGAAGAACAGTTGACAGAAATTCTACTGATATTAAATCAACCCAGACAAATAGAACTAGAAACATACTACTGGACATTGTTGGGTGAAAGTGGTGCCGATATGTCATTGAGTGTTGTGGGTCGCATGATTGATACAGCTCAGGGTTATCTGGAAAATGGCGCCATCGTACTAACACTCATAAGGGAAGAAATTGAATGATCATTGAAAAGCAACGCGTCGTAATCCTGGGTGTCAAAGAAACATCCGCAAGTAATTTTAACCGGGCCATGGAAGAATTGGTCAATTTAGCTGTGGCTTGTGATATGGACGTGATTGCTTCATTTCAACAAGTGACTTCTAGTGAGTCATCCACCTATATCGGTAGTGGAAAAATCGAAGAAATCAAGAATTTTTGCACGGAAAACGAAGTTGGTACCGTCATTACCCTTCATGAACTTTCTCCTTCGCAATTGCGGAATTTGGATGAGGCATTGGATTTGGCGGTATTTGACAGGACCGCGTTGATTCTTGAAATATTCGCTCGTCGGGCTAAAAGCAAAGAAGCAAAACTTCAGGTCGATCTTGCCCGGTTACAATATGAACTTCCCCGAATGATTGGAAGTTACACGGCTTTAAGCAGACAGGCTGGATCGCAAGGGGCTATGCGCAGTCGCGGTACCGGAGAAACAAAACTTGAATTGGACCGTCGTCGTTTAGAACGTCAGGTTTATGAAATGAATCAGGACTTACAGCTGATCGCGCAACAACGTCAGGTTCAAAGACGCAAACGCAAAAAACAAGGGCTTTTCAATGTTGCTTTAGTTGGTTATACCAATGCTGGCAAAAGCACATTAATGAATCGATTGATATCGATCAGTCAAAATGGCGTCGTTGAAAAGGAAGTGTTTGTGAAGGATCAACTATTCGCTACATTGGAAACATCGGTCAGAAATATACACATTCCGCCATACCCTCCATTTATATTGTCGGATACGGTCGGATTTGTCAGTGATCTTCCACATCAGTTGATTAAAGCTTTCAGGTCAACGCTGGAAGAAGCGATCGAAGCCGACATTTTGTTGCATGTCGTTGACTATTCGGATCCTGACCACCAATCTCACATTGATATCACTCGTGAAACTCTACGGGATATTGGTGCCGGATTGATCGAAGAGATATTGGTATTGAATAAAAGCGATAAGACATCCGAATCTTTTGTGCCCAATGGACACAATAGCATCAAAATCTCCGCATTGACAGGTGCAGGAGTCGATGAACTTATCAAAGCGCTCTTTGAGTTTCGATTTCAAAGTGATAGTTTCACTATTTTACTGCCCTATCAACGAATGGACATGTTGTTTTTGATTCAAGAAGAATGCATGACCTTATCTTCGGTTGAAGAGGAAGACGGATATCGCATGACCATAAAAGGTCCTGCACATATCTTGCATCGTTTAAAAGAGTTCGAACAATAAGAATAACAAAAAAATGATATCCTTTTTATGGACATCATTTTTTGTATCAGCGGTTTCCGCGACGACCTTGACCGCCGTTACCACCGTTGCTGTTGACACGGATTCTCATCCCGCCCAAAGCTTGATTTGTGCCATCTCCAGTACAATCTGCACTGCGAGATTCCATCTGAGCTTTGAGTGCATCTGCTTGCTCTTGCGTTATCAGTCCATCCGCAACCTTCTGCTCGAGGATTGCTTCACGTCTTTCGGCCATGTAAACTTTAAATTCTTCCAATTTATCAGCTTCCAATGCCAACTGACCCATATGGAATCCTTGACCGCGCAATTCAGCAATTTCTTACGAGGTTTTACCGGCAAGTTTACCAACAAAATCCCAAGCGTCATCATTTCCGGTAGCCATCACGCCGACGAAAGTCAGCGATAAACCGACCAATACCATCATCGTTATAAAAATCTTTTTCATAACATCATCTCCTTTTCTCAGTATTTCTGATTACCCATAGTTTATAATGAAGTTATGACGAAACTATGACAAAACATGGGTATTTTTGTGAATATATCTGATTGTCTGTCATAAAAAAGTCACAATCGAATGATAAACTCATAAAGAGGTGAGCAACATGAAGAAAATCCTGATTGCAGATGATAATCCGTCTATCGTCAATATTTTGAGTGACTATGTCAAAAAAGAGCAGATGAATGTAGTCAGTGTTTCGGATGGCGAAGCTGCTCTTAAGGTTTTCGAGCAGTGGAAACCCGACATGATTTTGCTGGATGTCATGATGCCAAGGATGGATGGTTTTACAGTTTGCAAAGAAATACGCAAAACGTCAATGGTACCGATCATCATGATCACTGCCCGAAGTGAAGATTTTGATAAAATCATGGGATTAGATATAGGTGCGGATGATTATATTGTTAAACCATTTTCGCCCAAAGAAATCATTGCACGAATCCATGCGATTTTTAGAAGAGTCGAACCGAAACAGGAGAACCGAAAAGTAATCCAGGTTCATTCATTGTTGATCGATGAAACATCGTTTCTAGTCAGTATCAATAAAATCAATGTCAACCTGACTAAAAAAGAATTTGAACTTTTGTCCACGTTAGCCACTTATCCAAATCAAGTGTTCTCGCGAGAGCATCTACTTGAAAGATGCTGGGGATTTGATTACATCGGTGATGACCGTACTGTGGATGCCCATATTAAACGGTTGAGAGCGAAATGCGATGAAATCGATCACCAAGGTTGGCAAATCGTGACCATATGGGGAGTCGGGTATAAAATGGAGGTCAGTCATGAAGAGCAAAATATCTAAAAAGCTGATGTTCTATTTTGGATTAACCCTTCTGGTTTTCACCATCGTCATCAGTGGGGTATTCATGCTGGTATTTCGCAACTATGTAATTTCGGACAATGAATCGAAACTGCAGGAAAAAGCATTAACGATCGCTTCGACCATATCGCGCTCCTCCGATTTACTTCGACCGACCGGAGGGATGGGAATGCTGCTTCGAATTCTTTATGGCAATGGAAATGAAGACGTTTGGGTCATTGACAGCAACTACAATATCATTACGCGAAGGATGGGTCAGCAGAATTCAATTACTTTCTCTCAGCTGCCTGAAAGTGCTAAACAAGTCATTGAAAGTGTTTTTAGCGGTGAGACAAAGTTTAGCGAAGATTTTTCTTCATTGCTAGATGGATCGTCCATGACGGTTGCGACACCACTTCTCGATAATAATGCTAAAATCATCGGAGCTGTGCTGGTCCACACTCAAATCACCGGATTAACTGCCGGATATCAGGCAGCCACATGGATCATGGGACTTAGTCTGTTTTTTGCTTTAGGAATTTCCATTGCCATGGGCACGTTGTTATCACTTTCATTCAGTAAACCATTAAACGATATGGCAGTCATGGCTGACCAATTGAGTGATGGAAATCTTGAAGTTCGAAATAGAATCCACCAAGAAGATGAAATCGGCCAACTCGCACTCAATATGAATGTACTTGCCTCAAAATTACAAGCAAGCGAAATACAACGTGAGCAACTTCAACAGATTCGCAAGGATTTTATGGTAACGGTATCTCATGAGTTGAAAACACCATTGACCGTACTTCAAGGATCACTGGAGGCTTTAATGGAGAAAGTTGCATTTGAGCCCGATCAAATTGATCGGTATTATAAGCAAATGCATGATGAAACACTGGCATTAAGCCGCTTAACGGATGATTTATTGGAATTGACACGATTGTCCAGCACAGACTTTACCATTGAGAAAAAGTTGATCTCACTTACTGATCCGTTGCATTCCGCACTGGACTCAGCGAAGGTTAAAGGGAAAATCAAAAACATCGATTGGGATATCCATATGTCTGATTTACCGAATGTGATGGCTGATGAAGGAAGGATCCGCCAGTTGATTTTGATTTTTTTGGATAATGCTATCAAGTTCTCAAATCAGTCCGGCCAAATCAATGTAGTAGCCAATGGACATAAGATCATCATATGTGATCATGGACGTGGTATCGACCCTCAGGACATCCCCTATATTTTTGATCGTTTTTACCGAAATAAAGATTCCGAATATACCGGCAGCGGATTGGGATTAGCGATTGCTGAACAGATTGCGAGAAGGCATGATATTCATATCGAGGTCAGCAGTGAGCCGAATGTACAAACGTGTTTTACTCTGACATTTAAGGGACTTTAGAATGATTTATAAAAAACCCGTCAGATCAATCGTCTGACGGGTTTTCCATGATTTCTTTAAAGGTTGCCAAGGCATTGGCCATTGCAAATCCATCGGTGATCCGCTCATCAACGACGACAGTTGCACGGAATGAGTTTGTCTCTTCATTCAATTTGCCCAATACACATAACATTGATATCGTCCCCCAGTTGTACAGATGATGATAGGGTGCATTAAGCTTGATGCTGCCAAGATTGGCGATCATAGCTGTTGCGTGTAACGGGTCATCTTCAGCAATAAACCGTGGTAGCATATTGTGATTATTGAGAAATCTGGCCAAACGCATGATGATCCTTAATAAAAAGTGAGGTAAATGCCCAAGTAATTCAAAGAACTTGTCACTATCTGCACCTTCATCCCGTTTGGCTTTGATCACTCGGGAAATTACTTGCTTGTTGAATTCGGTGAAGGACAAATCTTTGTCAAATACCCATTTCACTACGATCGATCGGCCATCGTCTGTCATCTTTTGCTTGACCACCGTGGAAAAAGCGATGTGCTTTCTCTGATAAAGTCGGTTGTTTAATACAAACCGGTTGATCACCGGATGTATGATTGTCGTCTTGTATATCGCATACAAAAAATAAGATAACATCGTTGACTTGTGCTTCTGTAAATAAGGCAGTATGTTGGTCGCATCAATATCCATATACATATAAACTGATGAACCGATCCGATCATCTAAAAAGTGAGCTTCAAGTTTTTGGTATGGACTTAACTTGATTTCATCTGCATCCCAACGTTTTAATATGGCCATAATAATCTCCTTGTTTATATTATAAATTTTTACTTTCTCACATACAAGCATAATCAAATAGTCTTCTTTGCGTTTAGACCCGTTATCTGATAAAGTTAATTCGGAGGAATATCATGACTTGTCAAACGTGCTTACAAAGCCAACCAAAGGGAAGTACCTGCTTGCGACGGGTACCGCTTTTTATGCCGCTTTCAACTGAAGAAATGAGTGAAGTTCAACGGCTGATCGTGCAAAGAGAGTACAAAAAAGGAGAGTTTATCATCCATCCGCTTAAAGTCATGCAATGTCTGTTTATAATAAACAAAGGGAAGGTCAAAGTGATCCGACCGAACAGTGACGGAAAAGAGCAGATATTGTACGTATTGACTGTCGGAGAATTTTTTGGGGAACAAGCTTTATTTGGTAGGATTTCAGAAGATATCATCGTCGAGGCTCTAGAAGACAGCGGTATATGCACCATCTCAAAGGCACAGTTTCAAGCACTTTTACAAAAAATGCCGCAAATTGCCTTAAAAATGATTGAGGTCATGTCGGTACGCCTATCAAAAATGGAAGAGTTGGTAGAAAGTCTGGGGATCAACTCAGTAGATAAAAGAGTGTTTGATCTGATTGAGGAATTCTCATTGAAATTCGGCCGGAAAACCGAGCAAGGCATACTGATTCAACTGCCGCTGAGTCGCGAAGAAATGGCCAATCACTTAGGTATCACCCGTGAAACCATCAGTCGCAAGTTGGCTAAATATCAGGACGAAGGCAGAATTAAGCTGATCGGACATAAGCAAATCTTACTTATCCGTAAATGATGTGACTTTTTTTGCTTAAAGTCACATTTTCTTTTATTTTTTACGTCTATAATAAGGTCGTAAAGGAGTTTACATGTGAACACAATATCACCGGAAGATACGATTTATACGATTTGTAATGCGTACCCCCAAGTCATCGATTTATTGCATGATTTTGGTTTTACTCAAATCAAGCAACCAATGATGATTCAAACCGTGGGACGATATATGACATTGAAGAAAGGCTGCGAAATGCGCGGCTTTGATTATGAAGAATTAGTGAGATTATTAACATCGCAAGGATTATCAATGGAGGAAACAATATGAGCGAAATCATTAATAACCGTCAAGAAAAATTAAAAGAACTGATATTGAAATTGCACGATGGAGAAAATCTAGAAGCTGTAAAAGCGGAATTCAAAGAACATTTTGAGTCAGTAAGCACCGCTGAGATTTCCGCAATGGAACGTTCCCTGGTTGAAGAAGGTATGGCACCGGTTGAAATTCAGCGGTTGTGCGATGTTCATGCATCCTTATTCGAAGGATCGATTGAACAAATCCACCACACCTCAAAACCACAACATACACCGGGGCATCCGGTATAGACGTTTCGTTTGGAAAATATCAAAATCTAGAAATTGATTGAAAGAGAAATCCTTCCATTGTTAGACACTGATTTCGCGCGTGAAGATTTGTTTGCGATGATTGGAAGATTACTGGAAATTGATAAACATTATGCCCGCAAAGAAAATGTAGTATTCCCATATATGGAGAAACATGGAATCACGGCTCCGCCGAAAGTCATGTGGGGAGTGGATGATGAAATACGAAACGACTTGAAAGGACTTTTAAGATTTTCACAGAAATGGACCAAGGAAGAGTTGGTCACCAATGTGATTGCTGCTACCAAGAAAGTTTTGGATATGATTTCAAAAGAAGAAAATATCCTGTTTCCAATGATCCTTGATACCTTTAGCGAAGCAGAATGGGCTACCATCTTTGCACAGTCAAAAGAGTTCGAAACCTCTTGGGTCGTCAACCCTCCGGCTTATCTTCCTCAGTTGGTCATTGAAGATAAGGAAGAATCGATCATTCAATCCGGATCCGTTTTACTTTCTGCCGGAGCTCTGACTTATGAAGAAACAAATGCCATTTTCAACACCGTACCATTTGATATGACATTTGTCGGAGCGGATGACAAAGTAAAATTTTTCACACAAGGGAAAGAACGGGTATTTTCACGCCCTCTCTCAGTCATCGGAAGAGAAGTAAAAAATTGTCACCCGCCACAAAGTGTTCATATCGTCGAGAAAATCGTTGAGGATTTGCGTTCAGGCAAAAAAGATCATGAAGATTTCTGGATCAATTTCAAAGGAATGTTTGTTCACATTCGCTACTATGCGGTCCGCAATGAAAAAGGCGAGTACTTAGGCACACTGGAAGTAACTCAAGATATTGCGCCGATTCGCGCACTTGATGGCGAAAAACGATTGATGGATGAATAAAGAAGCCTTGCTGGCTTCTTTTAAATTGATTCAAGCATTTTGTACAATTCTTTGAGAACATCCGGACGATTTCTTCGCATGGTTGGAATATGATTGATGATTTCCTCCATGTAATGGCTCATCGACGAGAGAATATTGCCCTCGTGAACATAAAATCCGAGCAAAGGAACCAGACCTTGAATATTTGCGGTTAAAAATGCTTCCGTATTCTCTTTGAGATTCATGTTGATGGTAATCTCATTATCAGAATGTTGATGACTTCCAAAGTATAGTTGGAATTTCTCATTGTTTTCCATTACGAATATCATGTTTTCTATGATAGATTTTATTTCACTTCGAGTACATATGACCTCATCTCTTAAAAAGAAAACCGGATCAAAATGGATATATGAACCTTTGGTTATCGCATCTTTGAGTATTTGAAGCGGGAATATATCTGTATATGGAGCGATTGAGAGCGAGTTTAGCATTCTTGTGCGCAACTGACGAACCTTGTCCAGGTAATTTTTCTGTGCAGAAGGTGGCAAGGTTTTACTGTAACGGGTATAAACGTCATCAGGAAGAAAGATTGAATTGACATGCAAATGCCAACTGGTCGTTGGAGATACGATGGCGACATTTTGAATCATCCGATCCAAAAGCTCGAATTGCTGAGTCTTTTTGAATATTTCAAATAACGGTTTACATCCGGTCAGACGCCCCATAAATTGTGATTGATATGACTGGGCGACCTCTGGAATTTCGTATAGAAATGATAAGTTTTCAATATCCTCAAATGTTACGGATGAAGAAATCAATGCCCGCTTATCCTTTTGAATAAACCAGGATGTTTTGACTATCTGCGATTGATATCGCGGGTTGTAATAAGACTTTATTGAGCCTAGCAAATGCAAAGGCATCCATAGATTAATGGCCTGAATGATTTCCCTTGTATCACGTTGAACCGTGTGTATGATTGTTATTTTGTGACCAGCTTCGATGATTCCTCGTAGAAGCATATGCCATTGGACTTGAAATGGGCGATCCTCAGTCAACCAGCTCATATCTTCATCACTCATTAAAAACAACTCAGTCTTCTCCTCACTCCTAAGTACGGATGATAAAATATAAATGATTGCTTTACGCTTTCCAGAATTACCCGAATACATATGAAAATCTCTTTTTGTCTGTGATGTCAATAAAGGTAATGGAAGTTCAAAAGAAGGAGCAGTAGAAAGAGCAGGTTTATCCTTGACCAGTCCTTGAATCTGCTGTAAAAGAACTTCCGCATACTCTTCACTGGATACAAACGGACGAACCACAGTAGAGGATGCCGTGTCTCGAATCAGCCAGTCAGAAAGCAAAGCAACTTGATCATTGACATTCGGTAATTCTGCCTTCTGCTCTTCCAAGATATGTCGCAGGTATTCCTGTTGATAGGAATAACCATTTTGAGATAAGAAATAGGCTGCAATCGACGGAATATGAGAAGAACGCATGGTCGGCACACGATCCCCATTACGCCAACGACTGACCAAAGAGGGGTCGATATTGATTTCCTTCGCCAGTTTGCTGTTTGAAATATGGAATTGTTCCATGAGTTGATTGAGTTTATCTTTGAATTGCATAGACATTACCTCTTTGAAGATATTATGACAGATAATGACAAAAAATGTCAATGACAAATTGTGTCATGACATTTAATTCTGTCTATTATTCGTGTAATATACTGTTGACCGGATGGGGGATATTATTTATAAAAAATGCGTGTGCTGTGGGCACCGGTCACAAAGATTCCGTAAGGAATCTTTTAATTTGCAAGTATTCTCAGCTTTTTCTCAACTCATCGCGGATTTCAGATAACAATTCAATGACCGGATCGGGTGCCGGTACAGATGCCGGTTTTTCAGCTTCTTTCTTTTTCAATGAACTTAATAATTTAATAAAAGCAAAAATACTCAATGCAATGATCAAAAAGTCAATGATATTCTCAATGAACAACCCATATTGAATAGCGACTTCAGAAACTTCCCCAACGGCCTCGACCAATACGATTTTCAAATCACTGAACTTTACACCACCGGTCAGCACAGATATTAACGGCATAAAAATATCACTGACAAGTGAACTGATGACTTTTCCAAAGGCTCCTCCGATAATGACACCGACAGCCAAATCGACAACATTACCCCGCATAACAAACGCCTTAAATTCCTTTGTCATAGGCAATTCCTCCTTTCTTCATTATACTAAATATTACACCAAATTTAATAACTTGGTTGAAACAGGTGAAGGTATGGATGTATCATGCTAAAATGTTTATATAGGAGGATAATCATGAAATTTAAATTTGCACATTTCAATTTTAATGTACTTGACCTGGAAAAGAGCATAAAATTTTACCAGGATGCCCTCGGCTTAACGGTAAAAAGGAGAAGGGAAGCGAGTGATGGCAGTTATATAATCACCTTTCTGGAAGACCGGGAATCAGAATTCTATTTGGAACTGACTTGGCTTAAGGACCATACGGAGGCGTATGACTTAGGTGAGCAAGAGTATCATTTGGCATTTATCACAGAAGATTTTGAAAAAGCATATAAACACCATCTTGAAATGGGTGTGATTTGTTATGAGAACCCCAAAATGGGTATTTACTTCATTCTAGATCCGGACGGATACTGGATTGAAATCGTACCTGCAAAACGATAAGAAGAGTCTGCGGATTCTTCTTTTTCTTTACATTTCGGCAAGTATTATATATACTACATATGAACAAGTGTTCATATGAGGTGCCTATGAAAGCTGACGGTTGCAAAGAGTTAGTCACACATCCGAAAGTCATTGAGGAAGCGATCAATGATTTGCTCTCGAATGAAGAATATGACTATATGTCCATGCTTTTTAAGATGGTGTCCGATTCAACGCGCTTAAAAATCATCAACGCTCTTTTTGATCGGGAGTTATGTGTTTGTGACTTAATGGCAGTCACCCAGATGTCACAATCAGCGATATCACATCAACTCTCTAAGCTTAAGCAAACACGACTCGTTAAATCTGAGAAACGCGGTAAGAATGTTTTTTATTCGCTTAGCGACGATCATGTCCGTCAGATATTTAAACAAGCACAAGAACATGCGAGGGAATGACATGAAAGAAATTACGATCCTTTTGGACGGACTGACCTGTGCCAACTGTGGAAACAAAATAGAAAAAAGCATCAATAACCGATCCGATGTCGAGCTTGCCAAACTCGATTTTTTAACTAACCGATTGACAATAAAGTTTAACGAAGAAAACCAAGAGACTGACATTGAACAAATTAAAGCCCAAATCTTGGCAATTGAGGATGTCAACATCATTGTCGAAGATCAACCGAAACGAATTACTAAAAAACGTTACTCTATCGATCAGATACGACTAATCAGCGGAATTGTCGGATTAGTTGTTTCATTACTCAGTGACGGGTTGATTTTCAAAGGAATCGCACTCTTGATCTACATTTTCATAGGTTATCCGGTTTTTAAGAAAGCCTTTGTAAAGTTGCGCCGCAAAGACATGTTTGATGAAAATTTCTTGATGTCCATCGCAACGATCGGCGCCATAGCCATCAATGAAATCCCGGAAGCGTTAGGTGTCATGGTCTTTTATACAATCGGTGAGTATTTTCAGGACAAAGCTGTCAATCGTTCGAAAAATGCAATATCCAAACTGCTGGACGTTTCCGTCAACCAGGCCGTCGTTGTCATAGAAGGAAAGCATATAATCAAAAAACCTCATCAGGTTTTACCCGGTGAAGTCGTTTTTGTGGCCAAAGGAGCCAAAGTTCCTTGTGATGGTGTGATCATTAAAGGTGAGTCGTTATTTGATAACAAATCGATAACCGGTGAATCAATGCCTATACAGAAAAAGGTCGAAGAAGATGTCGTTGCAGGAGCAGTCAATTTGGGCAATCCTGTCTTCATTTTCGTTAAAAAACCATACGAGGATTCATCATTGGCCCGGCTGGTCAGATACATGCAACAAGCTTCTATGAAAAAAGCCAAGGCTGAATCATTTATGAGTAAGTTTGCGGCTGTATACACCCCAACCGTTGTCGCTATTGCTTTTATTGTCTTCATCGTTTCATCCTTCTATCTCTTTGACGCAAGAGAAGGACTATATCGTGGATTGATATTTTTAGTCATCAGTTGTCCATGTGCCATGGTCATCTCCGTTCCTTTGGGATATTTCGCCGCAATGGGTTACGGGGGTACACAAGGCATCCTGTTTAAAGGGGGAGAAGCCCTTGAATCAGCCATTGATATTGAAACGGTACTCTTTGATAAAACCGGTACACTTACTAAAGGCAATATCGTGTGCGTACACAAAGCTGCCATCGATGACCATGATATATTCAGATCAGATGAAATCGTAAACATACTTGAAAAACATTCCGGACACCCCATCGCTAGAGCGCTGGTTTTAGCTACTGAATCAAACAGTGATATGCAAATAACAAACATCGTTGAAACAGCCGGAATCGGTATCAGTGGTGAGGCAGAAGGAAAAAGAGTGGAAATCGTCAGTCTTAATGAAGTCACATTAAGTGAATCACTGCTATCTGTATCCCGACAGTACCCCATGGCTGTCGTGTTAAAAATTGATTCAAAGCCAGCGGCCATCTATTTTCTTGATGATGAAATCAAACCGGACAGTGCAGAGACCATTCAACGACTTAAACAATGGGGTATTAAAACCATTATGGTATCTGGCGACAGGGAAGCCTCAGCACAACGAATAGCACAACAACTGGGAATCGATGAAGTCTTCAGTCAGCTTTTACCACATGAGAAACTGGCTGTGGGTGAACGGTTGAAAACAGAAAAACGCAAATTTGCCTTTGTCGGCGATGGTGTCAATGATGCGGCAATCATCACATTAAGCGACTGTGGAATGGCTATGGGCGGATTGGGAAGTGATTTGACTATAGAAGCAGCTGACATCGTCCTACTGAAAGACCGCCCGATGGATGTTGTCAAAGCCATCGAAATCGCTAAAAAGACAAGAAAAATCATGATAACCAATCTCGCATTTATATTTGCGGTGAAAATTATCATTCTGATTTTAGGATCACTGGGTTTTGCTTCAATGTGGGCTGCTGTATTTGCGGATGTCGGGGTTGCACTTTTAGCTGTACTAAATGCAGTCAGGATACTTCACCATGAAGCCAGATAAATTTATTGCCATTGATTTTGAAACTGCTAATCGTAATATGGGGAGTGCCTGTGCTATCGGGATCGTCGTCTTTCAGGAAGGCGTTCTAACATACAAAGAATCATTTTTGATTCGTCCTCATCAATCTTTGTATTCATTCGATCCTTCCTTTATTGACATTCATCATATCCGCCCCGAAGACGTGGTTGATCAACCCGAATTTGATCAGTTATGGCCAATGATCCGCGAAATCATTAAAGACGGAATTTTGGTTGCTCACAATGCTTCGTTTGATATGACCGTCCTGATGAGTCTGATCACCCTTTATAAACTTGAATATGATCACTTCTCCTATTTTTGCTCAGTAAAATTATCCAGGTCCGCATTCAAATTCTTACCGAGCCACCGGTTAAATGTCGTAGCAGAGCACCTAGGTATCCATCTTGATCACCACGATGCCGGAAGCGATGCGTTTGCCTGTGCCCAAATCGTCAATCAGACGATGATATTGACAGGGATATATCATCCATGGGAGTTGTGTGATGCTTTGATGGTCCCCATTGGCAGTAGTTGGTATTTGTAATTATTCAAACAATTAAAAGTAAATATATAGTTTAGCATTGCTGAATTTTCTTTCACTGACTTACATGTTTACAGAAAATGAAAATAAAGTTATAATAAATAAACAATGAGGGTGATTTAATGAACGGAATTGAAAACAACGCATACTTCTGGCAAAAACTAGATACACTTTTTTTCTCATCAAAACTGGTGATTTCCCGTAACAAAGGGGATGTACACCCCAAGTATCACAATCTGGTATACCCTGTCAGCTATGGTTACCTTGAAGATACATTCAATCAGGAACAAGAGGGGATTGCCGTTTACCGTGGCAGTGGTCTGGCGTCATCGATAAGTACGATCGTCATAGCAGCAGATATCCTGAAAATGGATATTGATGTTAAGTTGCTTGTCGGATGCACACAGGCGGAAGAAGAGGAAATCTTGCGGTTTTTAAATCAAACGGATTTCCAGAAAACAATTCTAGTTCGCCGTGGAAATACCGTACCCAACTGGGCAACAACAGAATAACAAAAACAGGCATGAAATTCATGCTTTTTTGTTGAAAAACAACGTAAAAAGTGTGATGTTGTCAAAACGTGACAAAATATTCGCAATTATTGAAAACTTGTCGCAATACTTTTTCATCCTTGTGATAAAATGATAAAAAGGGGATGGTGTAAATGAAAATTAAAATCGAAAAAATGGGAATCAATGGGGAGGGAATTGGCTATATTGACCGACTGCCAACCTTTATCGAAAATGCTTACCCCGGTGAAATCGTCGAAGCCGAGATAATAAAACGCTTTGACCGATACGTGATTGCCAAACGGTTGGATCTGATTCAGCAAAGCCCACACCGAATCGTTTCTCCGTGTCCGATTCAAGATCAGTGTGGCGGATGCTCAATCATGACACTCAGTCTTGAACAACAACTGAAAGAAAAAGAAAAACTCCTCTATGAGTCTTTAAGGAAATACATGAGCGGTAAGGTACCACGCATACGACCGATTGTGGCGAACCCTTCACCGCTGGGATATCGAAACCAATGCAAATTTCCAATCAGCCTTAATCAGGGTACGTTGACCAGTGGCATGTACAAACCAAATTCTAATTACTTCGTTTCAATCGACCACTGTATCGTTCACGATGCGGATGTTGAACGCGTACGCAAAGAAGTGATGAGATTAAGCAATGAATATCGCTTGCCGTCATTTAACCCTCCGAAATATCAGGGTTTGAGATATATCGTTTTGAGAAGTTTCGACGGAAATGTTCAAGTGACACTGGTTACCGGACAACTGAAACTGCCGGCCAAGTTTGTAGAAGACATCTCCAAAATCGAAGGGGTAAAAGCCATAGCCCAAAGCATCAACGATGTACGCCACAGCAGAGAAATCATAAAAAATAAAACAGATATCCTCTGGGGATCAAAAACGATCACATGCACAATGAACGGCATAGATTTAGTAGTATCTCCACAGTCATTCTTCCAGTTGAACATCAAACAAGCCAACGCGATTTATAACAAAGTCGTATCAAGCATCGAACCTTGCGATTGCATCGTCGAAGCATACTGCGGTATCGGAGCTATGTCATTGATGGTCAAACATATAGCTAAGGAAGTGATTGGAATCGACAGCATTCAGGCAGCCATTGACAATGCCAACATCAATGCTCAGATAAACAATGCAGACAATGTAAAATTTATCGCAGGGGATGCCGCTGCCAATCTTCAGAAACTTGCAGAAACTAAAAAAATCGACGTTTTGATCGTTGACCCACCTCGTAGCGGGCTGTCCGACCAAATGCTTGAAATTATCAAAAAATCCGATATTAAACAAATCATTTACGTATCATGCAATCCAAGTACGTTGGCAAAAAACCTTGAAATTTTGCAACCTGAGTATGATATCATCGAAATAACACCTTACGATATGTTCAGCCACACACCATTGATCGAAACCGTTGTCAATCTTAAACGGAAATCAGCTGAATGAAAACCATTTTAGTTACAGGGGGCAGTAATGGTATCGGTAAAGCAATCAGCATACATTTGCTAAATCTCGGTCATAATGTCATCATTGCCGACATTGATGAAACTGCCGGTAAACAGATAATCGATGTTTATCCGAAACAGGGTTTGTTTATATGTGCTGATTTACGGAAACCTCAAACAGCCGCTGAGATATTTAGCCAGATAGACCAACACAGACTCAATGTCGATGCCATCATAAATAATGCCGGAAAAGGTTTGACTAGAAATTTGGCGGAACTGACGGAAGATGACATAGAAGATGCCTATGGGTTACTGCTGCGTGCACCGCTTTTGATTAGCAAAGAATGGATCAAACGCAGAACGCCATCATTAACAGGGTATGGCCGAATCATTAACATTGCATCGACCCGTGCTATCATGAGTGAACCTAACGGGGAGGTATATGCCATGTGCAAAGGTGGTCTTGTATCTCTGACCCATGCATTGGCGAACTCTCTTCAACCTTATAATGTCCAAGTCAATTGCATTTCACCCGGTTGGATCGTCACCGGCGATATCCGTCTGAGTGAAGCCGATAAACTGCAACACCCAAGTAACCGCACGGGGTATCCAAAGGATATCGTGCAGGCGGTTGATTATCTGTTACTGGATGATAACGTTTTTATCAATGGTCAGAATATGATCATTGACGGAGGTATGACGAAGAAAATGATTTATGTCGACTAAAAAGAGAACCAAAGTTCTCTTTATTTTATGATGTTGAAATGCTTTAGTGCAAAGACGATGCCATCTTCACCGACTGATTTTGTAACGAAATCACCATGAGATTGAACCTCAACGTGAGCATTGCCCATGACTACACCGATTTGAGCCTTTTGAATCATGTCGATATCGTTCTCACCATCCCCGAAAACCATGACATTTTCCCAATCAATATTCAACTTTTCAATAACCTGCGTGATAGCCCTAGACTTTCCATCTCCCTTGGCAAATACATCAAATGCAGAAGCATAACTTCGCGTGATTGAAAGTGACGTGTAATTATCTTTGATGCTGAGTATCAAACCATCATTCCCGATCAAAAACATCCCCATCGGGATTTCCTGACTCATCCGGACATCCTCACCGGTGCGGTCGCGTAAAATTTTCCGATAATCCTGACCTTTGACATAAGAAGTGATGAACTCATCGAAGTTGTAGTATATTTCAACTGCATCGGCCATCTTCAAACCGACCGCGATTTTGTTCTCGATACACCATTCGGTTAATCGGAAAACTTCATCTTTATCCAGGTCATAGCGTTTGATGAACTGCCCCTGATTGTCAAGAAGACACTGACCGTTGATACAAGCGTAAAAATCTGGATCGACAACATCTTTGACAGCTTGCGGAATGAAGTAGAAAGCTCTCCCGGTAGCTATGAGCACTTCCTTACCCATTGACTTCAACTGGTGAATCGCTTCTTGAGTAGATACGGATATCTGATTCGTCTTATGTTCAATCAAAGTACCATCGATGTCAAAAACGAAAAGCTGAATATTCTCCATAACACACCTCATATCCTTGTTTGGATAACTTATTCCATTAAACCTCATTTCGAGATATAGTTCAAGTAAATAAAACGCCAAATCAATATCGACAATTAAGAGACGGTGTGATAGAATAATCCCAAACTAAAACACCGTATATCCTTGCGAATAAGGCGCAAGAGTCTCTACCTGGCCACCGTAAATGGCTGGACTACGATGGAAGCAGTGTTTTT
>PGZW01000032.1 GCA_002841515.1 Firmicutes bacterium HGW-Firmicutes-19
CGCCAAATGATCGAGATTCTCATAAATCACTGAATTTGAGGATTGTGTATATTGAACGTGTTTCTCATCATCGAATAATTTCAAATCATACAGAACAAGATCAACCTCGGATGCAAGCTCTTTCCACTGATCCCAAGGCAATCCGCCGGAAGTATCCAATGTCACATGAATACCCCTGCTCTTTAGACTTTTAGTTACCTCAACCAGGAAATCCGCATGCATAATCGGATCACCGCCACAGAAAGTGACACCCCCACCGGAATTTCGGTAAAAAGGCTCATCTTTTATACACTTATCCACTAGCTCATTCACAGTCATTTCATTTCCTATGATCTCAAATACATCATAGGGACAACTTTGTGCCAATTTTTCAATATCTTTGATCATCGCTCGACTTAACTCAAGACGATTATTCAGCGTAATAGCCTCTGGCTCAACCCGAATACATTCCCCGCAAAGCGTACATTTCTGATCAAAAATCATTAGTTGCTTCTCACTAGACAGTGCTTCCGGATTACTGCACCAAGCACAACGCAACGGACAGCCCATCATAAACACCGTCGTTCGAATTCCCGGACCGTCATGAAGGCTGTAGCGCTGGATATTGGATATCCATCCTGTGTTACTTTTGACCATGTTCACTGCGCGCAATGATCGCTTCTTGCGCTTCTGGCATCAAAGATACAAACTGCGCACAATACCCGGCAACCCGAACGATCAAATCGGTATATGCCTGCGGATTTTTCTGTGCTTCCCTCAGGGTTTTTGTATCCACGATATTGAACTGATTGTGATAAATGTTTAATTCAATACTTGTCCTCAGTAAATCAACAAATTTACTTAAATCTTCATCTTTTGATAATGATGAAGGTGTAAATCGCATATTTAACAATTGCCCCGCCGCAACTTGATGATTGGGGAGTTTAGAAACAGACTTTAAAACGGCTGTCGGACCATGGGTATCCGTTCCCTGGGTAGGAGAGCACCCTTCATTGAGCGGCTGATATGCAAATCGTCCATCCGGAGTCGCACCGACTTCCAAACCGTTGGGAACATAGGAAGTGATATTGGATGTAGACATGGTGTAACGGCTGATCGTCGGACCTTTAGAGCTTCGCTGCGTTTTATAGAAAGGCAGCAAATCCAGATAGCTTTGAAATACATCCGAAACAATTTCATCCACTTCATCGATATCATTGCCAAACTTTGGCAAGTGACGAATCATTTTATGAATTTTTGCGGATTCAAGGCTTTTCCAGTTATCACTTAATGCTTCTTTCAGTTGAATGAGTGACAATTTTTCTTCGTCAAAAATCAATTTCTTGATCGAATACAACGAATTACCGACAACTGCCGGACCGATGTTGGACTGTGAAACGATATCATACTTACATCCGCCTTCTTTTAGCGTTTTTCCAAGTTCAAATGCATCTTGAATAAAACAGGAAGCCAATGGACTGGAATCGTATTTGATGAGTGAGCGATCACAAATCGCATCACTTTCCACCGCCAGATCCGTATAATATTTCAATATTTTCATCCACCCTTGCCAAAGCTCTTTATAATTCTTAAATTCAATCTCATTCCCCTTTTGACCGTTGATGGATATCAATTGAATCTTCGTTTTGGGATCTTCACCATTGTACATCAACAATTCCATCAATTTACCCCAGTTACAATACGTCATACCGGTCGCCCGATGTCCGTATTTCCCCGCAACCCCGGTCTCCACACAGCCAATTGCACAGTAATCGCGCGCATCTTCCATCGGAATACCCAAATCCATCAAACCCCGGATTGCTACCGCATCATTAAACAATGCAGGCATCCCGGTACCGGTGCGAATCAGCTTCGCAGCCAACTCTAATAATTCTGAAGGTGTATCTTTGTGATAGCGCATCGAAAAATTCGGTTCCTTTAGGGCGGTGAGATTCATTGCCTCAATACACAAAAAGGAAAGAGGATTGGTCGCATCTTTGCCTTCGGGTGTCAAACCGCCAATCATCAGATTGGAATATATCGGATATCCTTGGGAGAATTTGGTGTGTCCGTTGGGACGTATCTTATTGGTGCTGTTGGTCATCAGGAAGAAGTGAGTGATGATTTCAAGAGCCGAACCTTCGCTCAATATCCCATTGTCAATATCTCTTTTATAATACGGATACGCATATTGATCAAATCTGCCAAAGCAGAAGCTGTGACCATTGCTTTCAATCAATTGCAAAATATGAACCAGATAGGTTGCTTGAACACACTCCCTAAAGCTTTGGGTCGGCTGTTCCATCAGTGTCGTCGCCATCCTAGCCATTTCCAAAAGCTCAGTTTTGCGCTGACCGTTTTCATCCATGGAAAGTTGTTCGGCTAACTCTCCATATCGCTTGATCCAGCGCAGCGCTGCTTCAAGGGAAATGATAACGGCTTGATAAAATGATCTTTGCTCAAATGTTAGTTCTTTTCTTATTTTTTTGTTCGCTTCATCCACATACCAACGAAAACCCCGGCTCAATAACGTCGGATAATCCGGGACGACATGCCCATCCCCAGACATCGAAATCCCACCCAGATGCAACGCTCCGGTTTTACTGGCCAAACGAATGTCCTCGGTTAAGTTTCTGTTGACTTCATCTTTATGAGTTTTGCCAAGCCAAAAGTCAGATATCGAAAGAAGATCGGCTTTGACCTTTTCATCAACTTGAAAAACGTCGCCTTTTCGCAAAGAGAAGGTATCTATTTCATCCACAAGCCAGTCCATCGAGTACTCCGGAAAAACCGGCGCCGCAAAATTCTTGGATGCCATATTCCCGAAAATCAGACTGTCCGCTTCAATGAAGATCGACATATAATCCAAGGTATGCGCAAACGCTTTGGCTTTTCTTAATATGTACGGCTCATTTTCCGTTTGCTTGAACGATTCCGTATACAACAAAGCCCGCTGCGAACACAGCGAAGCTTTGGCATTAAGCGTATTCATTCTAAGACGATCGATACGCAAACGCGTAACGTCAGTTAGATTGGTGTCTGTCAGTAAGTTTCTTTGCAACCGGCATCATCCTTTTTTTGATTGTCAATATCTAAAACGACCGGTGTCGATTTAAAACCGATACCCATGCGATCGATACCCATATCGATCAAGGTCAAAAAGTGTTCACGGGTACGTATCCCGCCGGAACCTTTGATCTTACATCGTCCCTTAGCAACATCCATCATAGCGGAAATGACTTCAACAGTAGCACCGTCGGTTTTGCTGGTAAAGAATCCGGTCGACGTCTTAACGAAATCGGCTCCGGCTTCAATGGCCACTTCTGTCGCTTTTTTCACTTCATCCAACGTTAGCGCATCGGTTTCAAAAATGACCTTCACTTCCACGTTGTGCTTATGACATTCATCACAAACCGCCTTGATATCGGCACGCACTTCATCCCACTTACCGCTGCGAATCCATCCATAATTTGCGACCATATCCAATTCAAATACATCCCAACCCTCGCAGTACATTTTCGCTTGGGTGACTTTGGATGCTGTCGTGCTTAAGCCAAACGGAAAATCACTTACGACACAAATCTTCGTGTCCGTTCCTTTGCACATTTCTTGAGCGATATCCAACGATGAAGGATTGATACAAACAGTTTTACAACCAAAATCAATTCCTTCCTGAATGTACTTGCGGATTTCTGCTTCGGTAAACTCCGGTTTTAACACCGACTGATCGATATACGCCGCCAACTCTTTGACAGACATTTCACTTGCTTTTTTTCTCATGTCATTACCTAACCTTTCATTTCCTGTAAAAACTCATCCAACATCCTTGCGGCATAAGCAACCAAATGCTCACAATCCTTTACCTTAGTCCCCTCACGGATTTCTTGAGGACGGGTTTTGTTGATTTCCAACAAGTCACGACACAACAGTGAACCCTTTTTCTCGCGAAACTTCTCTCCAAGTTCTTTGACTCGCTCATAATGCACTTCTTTCGCCGCTTTGTCCTTTTCATCAACTCCACTAAGCAACATTCCCGTTGCCATAAAAGCTCCGGTCAATGCGCCGCATACTTCACCCAAACGTCCCATACCACCGCCAAAGGACGATGAAATCTTAAATGCCTCATCACGATCTACCTTCGTGACATCACAAAATGCACAAAAAACTGCCTGAGAACAATTGTATCCCTGATTAAACAAATCAACCGCAATCTTTTCATGAGTCGTCATACGTTGCCTCCCTCAAACATCATATGTTCGGTAAAAAGTTGTAACCACTGCGAAGATCCTGCCAAATCAATGACCTTGACAGATGATATTTCATCCTTCGTCGGAACTTCTTTTTCATTTGTCAGCCAACTGACACAGCCTGCTAAGGAAGTATTGCCGACGAAAACCGTATTCTCTTTGCATTGATTCGGAATCAACCCGATATGAATAGCTGCATCCAGGTTGATATGTTTACCAAATCCTCCCGCAATCATCAATAAATCCAGATGTTCATAGGTTATTTTTGCCCGGATAAGACACATATCCATTCCGCTGCGAATCGCTGCTTTTGCCAGTTGAAACTCACGGATGTCTTTTTGGGTGATGGATACCTTGGGATTGTTGTAAAAGACCATTTCTTCCGCCATGTATCCACTGGATTCCAAGGGTCCCTCAAGCAGGCAACTGATCAAATCAATATACCCTGAACCACAAATTCCCACCGGGGTGGTTTCATTGATCGTAGTAAATACGAGTTCACCACGATCATTGAAGAAGTGATCGATCGCACCATCCACAGCTCCACACCCTGAAGACATATTGACACCTTCAAACGCCGGTCCGGCCGCCGTACTGGTCGCATACAATTGCCCATTACAGGCCAATACGATTTCACCGTTGGTGCCCAAATCGACAAACAAGATATTCTTCTTTGTATCAAATAAATCAAACAAAGCGATTGCGGCCAGAATGTCTGCCCCAAGATATGCCCCGATCGGCGGATAAACCGTGATATCCCCATCAACATCGATTTCTAACTCGTTGCGGATCGATTGATAAGTCACATCCGCTACCGATGGCCGGTATGGGATTTGTATCAATGGTTTAACATCCGCATTTAGCCACAAATGCGTCATGGTCGTATTACCGGTAATCCCGATAGACATCGACTTCGGTTGATACCGGGCAACGATATCAACGATAGCTTTTTTGATTTCACCTTTAATTAATCTGTGACAACTATCATTATGGGACAGTGTTACTTCGATACGCGATAACACATCGGCTCCATACGTGCGCTGCGGATTGGTGAATGTATGTTGGTTCAGTACTTCACCGCTAGAACCATCAATCAGAACCATAACTACCGTCGTCGTACCTAAATCAATGGCACATAATAAGTCTGATTTCTTTTTGTGTATGTTCACATGGCCTTTATCCAACCCCAATACGACAATGTTCTCTTGATCGATGTTGGCAGCGTTCACCTCTTCTTCAAGGATGGGATGTTGACAAGCCAGCCGGATATTATCCTTGATTTGTGCAACGGACAAAAGTTTTGCTTCGACTGATGTCAAAGGCAATTCAACATCCAACTGTACTTTGCATTTACCACACTTACCCCGACCATTGCAAAGAGCACTCAGCGAACCCTGACTGCGAACCTCTTCAAACAGATTTGAGCCTTTTTTTACCTTCATCAGCGATCCGGTAAAACCGTATGTCCTTTGGATGGTGATTCATGTTTACCAACACCATGCTTCTCAACAGTTGATCCATAGGCATACAATTCTTCAAAGAACGCCCGGATATTTTCGGTCGGAATGTCATGTCGGAACCGGTTGCCGCTGGAAAGCACCAATCGGCCTTTATTCGGAAGATAGAACGTGTCGATTAAAAAGCGCATTTCCTGACGAACGTCGTCCGGCGAGCCAAAAGGTAATATACGTTGAACTTCCATTCCGGCCCAGAAGCAAATCTGGTCACGATATTGTTCAATGATTTTTTCTTCGTCCATCGAATATTTTTGAATCGGATGCAATACATCGAGCCCGATTTCAATCATATGAGGGATAAATGGTTCAATATTCCCGCAGGTATGTAACCAAACGTCCATGCCTTTGCTATGAGCGTAATCAATGACTTCTTTATAATGTGGCTTAATGAACTCCAAGAAGATGTCTTCCGAGAAAAACGGACGGTCCTGCATACCGATATCATCGGTAAAGGCAATCGCATCGAAGTGATATTCATCGACGGAGCGGTCAATGACCTTAAAGATTATATTTCTCAACTTAAGCAATAGTGCCTTAACCTCATCCGGGTTCGTATAGAAATCCATCAGTGTATTGGTCATACCTCTAAAATGCCAAAGGCGTTCAAAGGAAAGACGCGTCCAAAATATACCGCGATAACGGCCGTCATCTTCAAAGTAGTCTTGAACCAGACATTCTGGAAAATATGGATCCGGTACATCCGGTGAAATTTGTTCGATGACTTCCCATTCCAGAGCTGTTTTCTCGTCGATACCGATCTCATCTTCTTTTTTATGCAACAAAGGATCGGCATTGGCAACATCACACCAAACATAGCGATCCCCCGGCTTTCCGAAATTCTTCGGACGGGTATACTCAAAGAATACCGCATCATCCGGATATTCCTCGATGATCAGTTCCATATCTTTTTGACGGAAAGGCTGCTCTGAAGGCAGATACAAAACCGGTGTAATACACTGTGCCGGCCGGGTATTTCCCTTTCCTTTAATCAATGCTTTGACTTCCTCACGGCTCAGAAGATTTTTCTTCGCTTTCGGAAACTTTGATTGATCCAATGGCATCAGTTTACCTCCTTACGCAAAACGCGCTTCTAAATGATCAGCTAACGATACGGCATCTGGTGTATATACATCGGCTTTCACCTGATTGGCATAGGCTTGAGTCACCGGTGCACCACCGACACAAACCAACAAACCATCACGCAAGCCGGCTTCTTCTAAAGCACTGATTACTTCTCTGAAATGAATCATGGATGTAGTCAATAGTGCGGACATACATAAAACCTGAGGGTTGTGCTCTCTGATTGCATCCACAAATTTTTCTGGTTTGACATTGACCCCCAAATCGACGATTTCAAATCCCCTTGACTTAAGCATCAGACTGATCAGATTTTTACCGATGTCGTGCAAATCGTCCAAAACGGTTCCAACCACGACTTTCCCCCGGTTTTTTCTTTCTCCCTTAGCCAACTGCGGCTCTAAAACAGCCAGACCGATGTTCATCGCCCGCGCCGTAATCAAAACTTCGGGAATAAAGGCTGTGCCGTTTTTCCACGCTTCAGCCACCCGTTGCATCGCCATCAGTAAGCCGCCTTCCAAAATCTCCATGGCACTCAACCCCTCTTCAAGCGCCGAAACACATAATTGTTCGATTTCCTTGATTTTCCCCTTGATGACCTTTTCCTGTAGGTTTGCCAGAATTTCTTGATGACTCATAGTTCCTCCTCTTTTTGACCATGATATAGTTCTTTTCTATTCATATTATAACAAAATAAACTAATAAATTATGCAAAAAACTGACGTTAAAACCGTCAGTTACTTCATTATTTGTGCACGTGTTTACTGCGCTCTGCATTGCGCCAGTTGTCCTGATAACCGCTAAGCAAATCCACATAGCGTTTGGCTGTTAAGTGTGGACGTGTGATGGCTCCACCTACGACAACGGCATGTGCTCCTAAGAAAATGCACTTCATCGCATCTTCCGGTGTATACACATGTCCTTCCATAAAGACATAGGCATCTTCATTCAATTCTCGACAAAATTCACCGAACATCCGATAATCGGCTCCTTCGATATGCGCGGTTTCTTTGGTATAACCATAAAGTGTCGGCGCAACGATATCCGCACCCAACCGCACAGCTTCCCGTGCTTCTTCGATGGTCGAGACATCCGCGAATACCAAGACATCCGGATAAGCTTCTTTTAGTTTCGGTAATAATTCAATAGCTCTTTTGCCTTCATGATTGATTTGAAAGGTGCAGTCCAAAGCGATGATATCCGCACCAGCTTCAATCAGCTGTCTACATCCATCCAAGGTCGGGGTGATGAAAACATCGGTGTTTTCAAACCACATTTTATATAGAGCAATGATCGGTAAATCGATTTCACTTTTAATCAGACGGATATCTCGTGGCGAGTTTGCCCGGATACCGACAGCACCGGACCACTGCGCTGCCCGCGCCATTACTAGTACGATATCTTCGGTGTAAATCGGTTCATCCGGGTAAGCCTGACACGAAACGATCAGGCCGCCCTTCATCTTTTCGATGATTTCACTTGTTCTTCTTGGCATAAGGATCTCCTTCATTTTCTATCTATATTATAGGTCAGAAAGTACCCAAACACAATAAATAATTGTCATTATCTCTCATATTCTATCATTTTCAATCAAAAAGCCGGAAATCCGGCTTGATCATTCAAGATTCGCATGGCGCGAAAACATATTGTTTTTATCGATACTCATCCGATCCATCAACACCATGATCACGATATCCAGATAGAGCAATAGACTTTGTTCATACAGGTTACCCATTGGTTGAATCGAAACGATATCCCCTTCTTTAAGGGCTTTGGGTGATGGGGCATCGATCTTAACGATGACATTAGCCAACTTTCCAATCGTTGAATCCGGATTGATGGTAACCAACACAATAGGAGCCCCTAGTGAAACAGCTTTTTCAGCCATGGATACCAGACTTTTCGTCTCTCCCGATCCCGAACATATCACCAGAACGCCACTGTCTCGCAAATTTGGTGTAACGACTTCCCCGACCATATAACTGCGCAGGCCCAAATGCATCAAGCGCATACAGAAAGCCCGCGCCATAAGACCGCTTCGCCCTGCCCCGGCCACAAAGATCTCATCCGCCTTCAATAACACATCGCAAACTTCTTCGGTCAATCCCAAGGGAATGCGCATCAACGCCTCTCTTAACTCAGACACGACCAATAACGCTTTTTCTCTTGCATTCATACCCTTTCCTCCATGATTTCCTTGATTCGTCTCGCCGCCACTGCAGGATCAAATTGAGAGGTAATCCCCCCACCGACCACGATGATCTCTGGGTTTTCTTTTACGATATCTTTCACCGTCGCAACTTTAACACCACCGGCTACCGCTGCTTTCCCTTGACTCAAAACTTCATTGATCAATCGAAGTTCGTCCAACGGATTGACTCCGGTCGACTGTATGTCAAATGCCGTGTGCACGCACACATAGTCCACACCCAATCGTTCAACTTCCTGAGCCCGAAACTGAAGGTCAATAACATCGATCATATCGACCATCACCTGCTTGCCATAGGTTTTCGCGGCTCTAACGACACCGGCAATCGTGCTGTTATGAGCCACTCCCAACACCGTAACGATATCCGCCCCCTTGGCAAAACACAAATTTGCCTCATGTTCTCCGGCATCCATGATTTTCGCATCGGCCAGTATCATTTTTTGTGGGAATGCCTCCTTAAACAGAACGACCGGATGAAGTCCGTGTTCAATGATCAGTGGTGTGCCGATTTCGATGATATCGATATAATCAACTACCGATTCAACCAACTTCAATCCACCTTCAATCGTACAAACATCCAAAGCAAGTTGCAGTTTCATATCATTTCTCCTTACTGACGAAAACCTCGTCCAAGTCATAGAGCGCAAACAACGCTTCATTTTTATTAAGCACAACGGAATCTTTGTCTTTTCCATCGATAAAGTCTTGCATCATCTGCCATCCCCCGGCAACGACCTCTAGCGGTCGGTCCAGGTTTCTTCTTAAAAATTGTTGATCCTCATCAAGCCCGAAGTCAAAGTAAACTGTCGTCTCATTTTTCGGCTTATGTAACATCTCAAGCACGTATTCGGCATTGTCTTCTCCATACTCCTGCTTGATGCGCAAGTACTCCAAAGACATCCGGTAATTCTCTGCGCTATCCAGAACGTCATATGCTGCGCAAGCATAACTTTGACTCAACCGGTGAGCAAACAACTCTTTATAACGCTGACGGCTGCCCGAAAGCACCATACCGCAATCATGAACTTTCAACAATCGGACGGGGATGCCTGAGCTTCTTAAGGGTAATATGGCATTCCCGCACAATCCGTACATAACCAGAATCTCATCAACATCCTGGATCCTAGAAATTTCATCTTGAAGTAGGATGGCTAATTGTTCAGGATGATTGTGTTGTTTCACTTCTAAAAAAACGATGGATGAAATATCGTCTCTGCTTTTTAACAGATGTTTGAGATACGGTTCAAAAACTGCACAGCTGATGATGGCTTTTTTCATAGATTTAACCTTCATTCTTGCATATTCTATTATAAGTTTACTAAATATTGCAAAAACATTCAAATAGACTTTGCGATTCTTTTAAATAAACCAACAATACAGTATAATATCGGTAGAGAGGTGCTCACCCAATGCCTAATGGTAAAATGACAGAAATCGAAGCGCAGTATCAGAGAATCAACATATTTAAAGGAAAGCATAATCGTCTTGTCTACTATCGACCGATGCTAAAGAAGGCATATCAGGTCACAAAAGATGATGTCAAGCAAATCCAGATTTATCACTATCGCATATTTATTGTTTTGTTTGTATCATTGATGGCCATGGTCATCACTGACGAGGACCTATTGTTGACTGTAGGCTCCGGAGTGCTCACACTTGGATTGGTTGAAGCGTGGTTTTATTTCTTCAAGATCCGCTCATTCCCCGCGCAGTTAAATTTCACCCCTTCCAACAGAATCGGATTTATTCAGACACATTTGGATGAATCTTATAAAATCGTCAATATCCGCATTTTCTCCTATATCGCAATATCTGTTGCGGCGATTGCGGGAGCTTTTGTCGGAGATTATCAGCCATTGTATTTCTTTGGTATGATGGCCATCGCAGCCTTTGGTTTATATCAGGTGGGTATCCTGATTTATGTGCAGTCGTTGCGCAAGAAAGGAAAATAATGTATGAAAGATTTTAAAGAAATGTTTGAACTTATTTCCACATATCAAAATCTTGACTATGAGGAAGTGTATGTTGATGAAGCCTACACCTTTACCCCGTATAAAAAAATCGAAGATTTGGTTGATGAGGTAAAAGAACTTTTATCGACATTATCCAAAGAAGAAGCAACCAAGCTGTTGGTCCATTTCGTCAAATCAGCGGAAGCCAATATTAAATCCCGTTATTACATCAACACGGATTTCCGTGAGTACGCCGCCGTCGAATCCGCAAGAAGTGCGGATGGCTTCATTGAAAAGGCTAACTCCTTTCTCACATTGGATTTTCCGTCTTTGGTTACGACCGATCCGGTTAAAATCCATGCAGCTTTCGATCGAATGACCGCGATGGTCGCCCAGTTTATGACGACCCCGCGTACCTTGGTCGTATATAAACGCGATCCCAATTTTGTGAAGGATGAAATCAAGACCACGGTCAGTCCTTCCACCATCCGTGATTTTGACCCCATGAGCGAGAAAACGACATTGGATTGGAAAACGATATTTATTGCTGTCAAAGACAAATCCGTTTGTCCGCCGGTTGAATCTTTCAATAAATACATGGAAGATCACCGTATGGTCAAGGAGTACATTAAAAACGAACCTAAATCAAAAAACATTTATAAGCGCAAAGGATTTGAAAAGACGTATAACTACATCAAGGAGACAAAACAGTCCCTTACATCGATTCTGATCATGGTTGCCTTAGTCGCTCTCGTTATTATTTACTTTATGTTCTTCAACTAAACTGCCCAACGGCAGTTTTTCAATTCATTGCTCACTTCTTGTGAATTAAAGGTATAATTGTACTAGAGCAGGAGGTTATTTATGGAATATCGTGAATTGAAAGAATCGGGCATCAAGCCTTCTTTGTTGGGATTTGGATGCATGCGTTTCCCGACACTGGACAACGGGAGAATCGATCGTGCTAGAGCAGAAGAAATGATGGATGTCGCCATCAAAGCCGGTGTGACATATATCGACACAGCGTACCCGTATCACGAACAGGAAAGCGAATTGTTTGTCGGTGAAGTTTTGAAAAAGTATCCACGTGACAGTTTCTATCTGGCTACGAAGTGTTCGCTTTGGTACATCGAAACCCATGAAGATGCGATTAATATGTTTGAAAATCAGCTCAACCGGCTTCAAGTGGATTATTTTGACTTTTATCTGATTCATTCCTTATCAAAGGAACTTTGGGATAAAGCGTTGAAACTAGGTGTACTGGATTATCTTCTCGAGATGAAAAAAGCAGGAAAGATCCGGCAGTTGGGATTCTCCTTTCATGATGAATTTGAAGTTTTTGAGGAAATCATCCGCTATACCGATTGGGATTTCTGTCAGATTCAGCTGAACTACATCGACACAAATATTCAGGCAGGAATCAAAGGTTACACATTGGCAAAAGAATTAGGTATTCCCTTGGTCATCATGGAGCCAATCAAAGGTGGAACACTTGCCCGGTTGTCCGAAGATATGGAAGTGAAGTTCAAACTCGTTCATCCCGAGTGGTCCATTTCTTCATGGGCACTGCGCTGGGTCGCCAGTTTGGATAATGTCAAAGTCATTTTGAGCGGAATGTCCACGATGGATCATGTAACGGACAATCTAAACACATTCAACAACTTTACGATATTGAATTCAGATGAACAAAACACCGTAAATGAAGTTGCGGATATGATTCACTCTCGCAAGAAAAACGGTTGTACCGGATGTAATTATTGTATGCCTTGCCCTTATGGCGTCAATATTCCTCGTAATTTCAGGATTTGGAATGATTTGGGCATATTCGGTGATATAGAAAAGGCTAAGAAACGCTACTTCACCCACTGCCCGCCGGAGCAGCGCTCGGATATGTGTACATGGTGTGGTGCTTGTGAGCCTTTGTGTCCACAAAGCATTCCGATCAGAGAAGATTTAAAGAAGATGACAGAAGAGTTCAATCAACTCCAGTAAAACAAAATGCCAATCGCTTGGCATTTTTTCTTAGTGTTTACTTTTCTCGGCTTCCCGCCAGTTATTCTGATATCCGCTCAACAAATCCACAAACCGTTTTGCGGTCAAGTGTGGCCGGGTGATGGCACTACCCACAACGACAGCATGCGCTCCCAGAAAAACACACTTCATCGCATCTTCCGGTGAGTAAATATGTCCTTCCATAAATACATAAGCGTCATCATTCAGTTGACGGCAGAACTCTGCAAACATACGGTAATCCGCACCTTCGATATGAGCAGTTTCTTTGGTATAGCCATACAATGTCGGTGCGACGATATCCGCGCCTAAACGCACAGCTTCCTTGGCTTCTTCGATATTGGAAACATCCGCAAAAATCGGGATGTCCGGAAATGCTTTTTTGACCTCAGGCAATAATTCAATGGCTCTGCGGCCTTCGTGATTGATCTGAAAAGTACAGTCCAACGCCAAAATATCCGCTCCGGCCTCTATGACTTGAGCACAGGCTTCTAAGGTCGGTGTAATAAAGACATCGGTATGCTCGTGCCAGATTTTATATAATCCGATCAGAGGTAAGTCAACTTCGGCTTTGATTGCTCTGATTTGCTCAGGCGAGTTCGCGCGGATGCCGATGGCTCCAGCCCATTTCGCAGCTTTGGCCATAACGACGACGATATCATCGGTATAGATGGGATCGTCTTTTTGTACCTGACAAGATACGACTAGACCACCCTTCATCTTTTCAATCAACTCATTAATCTTTCTCATGATTCTTCTCTACTCCTGCCAGATTTTCAATATTGCATTCCTCAGGGATTTCATCTGTATAAACGATGTCAAAATCATCCGTAGTTGCAAATAAGCAAAAGCCGCGTTTTTCAAATTTTCCGGAATCGACCAGCAAAACATTGGTAATGGAGTGTTTCATCACCGCCTGCTTTTGAGCTGCGACTTCCAATGATGCGGAGTAGCATTCCTTGGTGATCGGGTCTAATCCCGAAGCACCGATAAACGATAAATCATACCTGAAATTTCCGGCTTCTGAAGTCGCAAGACTGCCCACGACGGTTTCATGATAAATATCATACGTTCCGCCAATCATATGGACCGTCCCGGAAAAAGGCTTCATCTTCTTGATGGCCATCATATTAGGCGTGACGATATGAACACGCTTTTTCATCAAATGCGGAATGATAAAAGCGGTCGTCGAACCACCATCCACATAGATGCACATATCATCTTCAACCAATACCGACGCCATATCACAAACCAGTTTTTTCTTGTCGCAATTTATCGTGCTGCGAAGATTCATCGGATAGTCTGAAATCTGCGTCAACGTATGTACGACACTGTTCAAGACAGCACCTCCGTGTTGCCTTTTCAGACGTCCCTGACGTTCCAACTCATCCAAGTCCCGGCGAACCGTAGCTTCCGAAACCCCCAACTCCTTCGATAACTGCCGAATCGACACGGCCGGATGCTCATCCAACCGATTTATAATGTAAATCAACCTTTCGCTAGCTAACATGTGATCAATCTCCTTGCGATTATTATATAACAAAAGTTGTCAAAAAGTAACAGAATCCCAACAAGCATAACTGAAGATTTGAATGATTTAATCAATCTTACCAAATAGTCAGTAGTTATAAAACACGAATAGTGTTAAGATATCTCTACTAACATCAAGACTGACAATACCAGATTAGAAAATTGTGGAGGTTAAGAAAGTGAATGATAATGTGTCCGTTCTGCCTGATGAAGCAGATCAAGAGGCGTATACTTTGAAAAGCAATCCGTGGATCGAGAATTTGTTCGAAGGTGTTTACACCGTCGATGTCGATCGAAAGATACTTTATTGGAATCAAGGGGCTATGACAATTACCGGATACAATTCCGATGAGATTATCAGAAGATCCTGTTTTGATAATATTCTTAATCATGTCAACGAAGATGGTGTCGGACTTTGCTTTGATGGATGCCCTTTAAAAGCAACCATTGAGGACGGTATAGAGCGTGAAGCCTCCGTTTACTTACGACATAAATCCGGTCACCGAGTTCCCGTTAAAGTTCGAACCATTCCCCTTCGTAATGGCGATCAAAAGATTATCGGAGCGCTTGAACTATTTACGGAAAACAAAGACGAAGCAAGCTTACGAAACAGTCTTGAACATTATAAGAAGCAGTCGAATGAAGACCCTTTAACGAAAGCAGCCAACCGAAGATATTTCTTGGTTATGATCGAGTCAAAAATCAGAGAGTTCAAAATCGTGGGAACACCCTTTGGCATTGCCTTTTTGGATATTGACAATTTTAAACATTTCAATGATTCGTTTGGTCATGAGGTTGGCGATAAAGTGCTGAAAATTCTAGCTGAAACCATTCAAAGCAATCTAAGAAAAAATGATTTATTGGGTCGCTGGGGTGGAGAAGAGTTTGTCATCTTGTTCTCAGATGTGGATTCAAATGGATTGATGATAGCCTCCGAAAAAGCGAGAAAACTAGTCGCTGCTTCCAGTCTTAGGTTATCCGACCAATATTTGAATATCACGATTTCCATTGGGGCAACATTATTCGGTGAGAACGATGATTGCGACAGCATAGTTACCCGTTCAGATCAGCTTATGTATTTAAGTAAAAAAAGCGGCAAAAACAAAGTTACCATCGGTTGAAATAGACTTTATTCTGATACTGTTTTTATTGATATAATTCAATTATAAAAGCAGTAAAGGAGCAAATTATGATATCCATCATTGAATTAACAGCAGAATATAATTCCACAAAAATAGTTTTTGACTATTGGACCAAAGGTCATTACTGCGCTCATCTTTCATGCGAGCAAAATTCATTTGGTGTAACGTTTGTCTAAGAGAATTTTGAAAGTGAAATCGAAAAGACATTTGAAGACATTCTTGTCTCAGATTATCTAGAACATCCCAAAAGCTATGCCGCAAAACTTCATGATCATATCGTCGGGTACATCGTGATCAATCATGAAAAGTATAACAATCGTATCCGAGTTGCTCAGTTTTTAGTGCTACATGGATATAGAAATATGGGAATCGGAAAATTACTCATGAAGCATGCGGAAGATTATGCCAGAGCAATGATTTTAAAAACCCAGAGTTGTAATATTTTGGCAATCAACTTCTATCTTCGTTATGGATTTCAGTTTGTCGGATGTGATGTAATGTGTTACTCAAATCACGACATTGAAAATAAGGAAGTCCGACTTGAATTGGGAAAAGCCATCGGACAGATACGGTTGAGATATTCGAATAAGCATTTCTTTAAACATGTGCAACTACTCTCAAAAATTGTCAAAATATAACAACATTGCGACAAAAACATCAAAACAATACCTGAATATGGTATAATATGTTCCATATCGAGGGCGAAACAATGAAAATATGTTACTTGTTACAAGGTCGTGATGATTTTGAAAAAACACTTCAACTGACCGATGCATTAAGCAAAGAGGATTATGTCGTCTTGCAAATCAATGACAACAGTTGGCGGGATGAAGCGACTTTTGCTTATGCGAAAAATCCGAATGTACGCGTTAGTACGACGACCAATTTTGCCAGTTTAGGCGATCTTTCCTCCATTCGCAGCTGGTTGTATCAAATGAAAGAAGCCGTAGATAACTTTGAATTTGATTACTGCATAAATATAACCGAATTTACCTTTCCGGCACTTCATAGACAAGAAGTCTTGGACAAGTTAACACCTCATTTCCCCAATAATTTATTTACAATTACCGGTGACAGTACTGATCCTGAAATTAAGGCTACCGTTGAGCGCTACTATACCGGAACCAATGCCATGCAATTTGCGGCCAGGGAAGATTATCGCAAACGTCACTTTTTCCTATCGAAAATCTGGCGGTTCTTTGGATTAAAGCGTAAACTCGACTTTACTGTCTACATCGGTGATCCGTGGTTCTGCCTGAATTACTCCACCACAAAAATATTCGGCGAAAAATTCGCTTTTGCATCCGAACATTTCTTATTATCATGGTTTCCGGAGACCTATGTCATCCAGACGATGTGGAAGCAGTTTGCTTCGGATCAACCCCGTGAAGATCTGTGTGTTGTTGATCAAATCATGTTCAAAACGATCGATTCTACCATCGAGCGGGCGGACTATGCTCAGCTGTTAAGCGCATATCAACCGCTATATAAACCTCCCTATGAATTTATTGCCGAGGAAATTGTTGAGGAAAGAAAAACTTTGCTTGACCAGTTAATTGAACGAATGAAAAAGAAGTAGCCGACCGGCTACTTCTTCGTTTCTTCACGAACTTTAAGTCTGTCTTGGTAGAAGGCAAATACCTTCGCTCCATCTGCACCATAGTCCTTGATTTTTGCCCATGCGACAATAAAACCGTGAACCAGCGGGAAGAAAAGAGCGGTCGAAAAGTATTTGGAGTCAAGCAGTTTCACTGATAAGTTACCTTCGGGTGCATTATGACCGAAATATATGACCGGCTGACCAAATGCTTTAATGGACTCATAGACTTTCTTACTGTAGTCCGCAGTTTCCATATCGGCTAACATAATTACCAGATTTTCGGCAGGATCGGCAGCACATATGCCGTGCAAGTATTCCTCGGTATCAACAGCCATAGAGAATCGGTTTTGAACCTCAATCGACTTGATCGCCAGTTCCATCGCTGTTTCAACCAGGGCACCGCTTCCTAACACTGTCAGTTTTGTGAATTGCTCAAGAAAGTCAATATGATCAAACGTCCACTGCTGCGCAGCATCTGCAATCGCTTTGTAATGTTGATTCAAATCTCTGAACTCCAATAAATAACTCTCCGCTTGTTTATCATTGATGTATTCATTGGCCAAAGCAATCCCTAAGATCACCATCCAAAGACCGTAAAGTTGACCGATGACCCCGACAACTTTATAATCTACATTCTCTTTGCATTCCGGTAGAATGACCGGAATATCTGCCACCTCTGCAACCGGCGCGTTTGCAATCGTTGTTATCGCAATCGTTAAGGCTCCGGCTTTCTTCGCCAATCGAAGACTTTCCACGACCTGATGGCTAGTCCCTGTTTGGGATATGGCAATAACGATATCTTTTTCAGTTAATGCAACATAAGAATAGTGGGTGAATTGATAAGGTGTAATGCAATAAGGAACTTTTCCAAAAAGATCCAAGGCGAGAAACGAGGCGATCCGTGCGCCTTCTCCGGAAGAACCATTACCAATCAGATATAGATTCGACTTCTTTTTAAATTCGACATTTTTAAATAAACCTAAGATTTGATCGTAACGATCCAGAAGTTCATCTATTACACCGGTGTGGTCATTTCAACTTTTTTCGGCCTATGGAGCCTCCATATACCTCTTACGGCCTTCGCCTTCCTGGGCGGCGCTGTTGCTATCGCAGTTGGTTTCGGCGCACAGAAATATACCGGCGATGTTTTCAGCGGAATGATACTCCTTTTCCAGAAAAAAGTCCGTATCGGGGATGAAGTCATAATCGCCGAAAGAAGAGGAATAGTCGAGGAGATAACGCTCCAGAACACCGTTGTAAGGTGCGACCAGAGCAACCACCTCATAATCCCCAACAGCAAGGTCCTTGAGGGGGCAATAGTTAACCTGACGCTCAACA
>PGZW01000033.1 GCA_002841515.1 Firmicutes bacterium HGW-Firmicutes-19
TTCTTTGCCATATCAGCAACTTTTTTCTCCGGATCTTTGTGGTCAACTTTTCCTAAATGCGACATCAAAATCACTTTTGCGCCATGCTCAACCAAATAATTGATGGTGGGCAGAGCTTGTACGATGCGATTGTCATCTTTGATTTTGCCTTCCTTGATAGGAACGTTAAAATCGACACGAACAATCACTTTTTTACCTTTTACATCAAGATCGCGTACGGTCATTTTTGCCATAACCTAATCCTCCTTTAACCACATGAATTATAGCATTTTATCGTTTGGGTATCAACGAAAAACCAATATAATGTGCAAGTATTCACAAATTAAGCGCTTACATTTTACAAGAAAAAAGGGCATTTTAAGCCCTATTTCAAACAATCGGAATAGACTTTCGCATATTCATCCGCGGATTTCTGCCAGCTGACATCTTTGCTCATCGCATTAGCCATCAACTGCTTAAATCCTTTGGATTTTTGATAAAACGCAAAGGTTGCAATCCGTAAAACATGATATAAATCATCGCTGTTAAACTGAGCAAAACTAAAGCCCGTACCTTCAAATGTTTCCAGATTGGCTGGTGTAACCGTATCCTTAAGTCCGCCGGTCTCACGAACCAACGGCAAGGTTCCATAGCGCATTGCGATCAACTGACTGATGCCACAAGGTTCAAACAGCGAGGGCATCAATAACAAATCTGCACCGGCATACATGCGATGAGCCAGATCCTCGTTGTACCCACTGTAAAACACCATGCGCTGACGATATTTCTCTTCCATAAATTTCAACTGTGATTCCATGTGATGCTCACCAGAACCCAATACCATCAGTTGTAGATCCAGACCCATGATATCGGCCATTCGTTCAATAATCAAATGTACACCTTTTTGCCAAGTCAAACGAGAGACCATGGCGACCAAAAACACGTCCTTAGCTTCACGTAATCCCAATTCTTTTTGGATAGCCAACTTATTCTTCACTTTACCATTCAACTTTTTAACATTGTATTTCTCACTTATCGACGGATCGGTTTGTGGATCCCAGGCATCGACATCGATACCATTGACAATCCCAACCAGATCCGGTCGTCGAAAGCGCAAGACTTCTTCCATCTTCTCGCCAAATTGCGGAGTCAAAATTTCCTGAGCATAACTTGGTGATACGGTCGTAATTTTGTTTGCATATAAAATACCAGCCTTCATAAAACTGATACCGTCATTGAAATGCAAAGTGCCGTCATACAAAAGGGACATCGGTAAACCTAGGCATCCTTGTAACATATCTCCGTGGAAATTTCCCTGATAAGCCAGATTATGAATCGTATAGACATGCTTGATTTTCTTATAGCGTTCATCATGACCATAGTACTGATTGCACAATACCGGAATCATACCGGTATGCCAGTCATGCGAATGCACAACATCCGGGAAGTAATTCAAAAATCCAAAGGACATCAACACGGCATGGGAGAAATAGGAGAAACGTTCGCCATCATCCGGATAACCATACAGTCCTTCACGTTCAAAATATCCGGCATGCTCGACAAAGTCAAACGTCACACCTTGATGAACATACTCATAAATCGTCGCATACGTATGAATGCTGCCAACATGGATTTGAAATCCTGTCTTACGCTCCATTTTGTCGCGATACTTCAATGCTACTTTCTGATACATCGGCAAGAATACCCGAACCTCATAACCCTTCTTAAGAAGTTCTTGCGGAAGTGAACCGACCACATCTGCCAGTCCACCGCTCTTTATAAACGGCAAGCTTTCTGATGCTACAAAACATATTCTTGTCATAGTGAGACCTCCTTATATCCGATCGCGTCGTTTTACGTAGATCGGCTGTCTGAATTCACCCTTCAATTCCTTGACTTCCAATACTTTCGAATTTTTATCCACGATGACATATTCCAGATGACTGTCCTCACCGACAATGACCCCTGGCAACAAAATCGAATTTATGACAACAGCACCCGGTTTGATAACGACACCCCGTCCGATGACGCTGTTGATGACAGTACCCTCGATTTTACATCCATTGGAAATCGATGAGCCGACAACAACGGCATCTTCTCCATAATGTGTTGGGGGAGAGTCAGAAGTACGCGTCATGATTGGCCACATCGGATCAAACAATTGTTTTGCATTGGCATAGTTGGTCAATTCCAAATTGGCTCGTTGGTACTCACCCAAATTGTTAATGGGATAAACCAATCCGCGAACCATAAATCCCTTAACCACAAAACGATCATAATTATCGCGAATGATATCTTTGAGCCAATAAACAGAACTGGTTTTATGTGCCAACCCAATCAACTCAAGAAATAACTCACGACTCATCACATAAGCTTCCAAAGAAATATTGCGACTCTTATTTTTACCGAGATTGATCTCAGAAGCAATGACTCTTTTTTCTTTATCCAGCGAAAGCGATGTGCATCCGATAAAGGATTCTTTTGCCATATCTGTCGGCTTGTAGACGATCGTGATGTCCGCTTTATTGACTTTATGGGAAGCCAAAACCGTCGAGAAGTCGATGGTGTATATCATATAACTTGGCGCAATAATGACATACTTGGCTTTTGCCTCTTCAATGAACTGAATATTGGAATGAAAGGCATTGATATCCGTATTGTAAATTTCGGATTGAATCGGTTCTTCACCATGCATGATGCGCAATTTACCTTGTTTGGAATTAATATTATAATGACGACCGGTCCCGACATGTTCATACACCGAACGCGGCTTGTTCTTAACGTATACCTGAACATTGGAAATACCAGAGTTGGTAAAGTTTGACATGACAAAGTCAATCAAACGATAACGGCCCATAAATGTCAGTGATGGAATCGGGCGGTAGTTGACTAATCCCGTTACATCGACCGTAGCATCTTCAAAATTAATGATTCCTAGTACTTGATTCATCGATGTTCCCTCCCTTACCGATTCTTCGCCACAAGTTCGATAAGCTCACTGTGAGCATCACCGACCACGGCGTTTTCTCTGATTTCAATGTCTTCCGCAACGATACACCGTTGAACGATGGCTCCTTTACGGATGATCGAATTGGGCATGATGACTGCATCTTTTACTACAGCACCCTCCTCTACGACGACATTGGTAAACAAGACGGAATTGATGATCGTCCCGTCAATGACGCAACCCTGATTAATGATGCTTCGCTTGACGGAAGCATGTTCCTGAATAAATTGTGGTGGCGCAGCGACATCCTCTGTATAAATTTTCCATGAAGGATCCATGATGTCCAGGGTGTTGGATTCATCCAACAAATCCATATTTGATTCCCACAAGCTGTCAATCGTACCGACATCTTTCCAATATCCCTTAAACCTCCAGGCAAATAAACGCTTACCGGATTCAAGCATACCCGGAATAATGTTCTTACCGAAGTCATGCGCTGAATCTTTTTCTTTCAAATCATCCAACAATGCCCGACGCAACAGTTTCCACGAGAAAATATAGATTCCCATCGATGCCAGATTGCTCTTTGGTTGTTTCGGTTTTTCCTCAAACTCATAAATCCGATCTTCATTGTCGACATTCATGATTCCAAAGCGCGACGCTTCTTTTAAAGATACTTCCAAAACTGCGATGGTCGCATCGGCTTTTTTAGCCTTGTGCTCCGCCAACATTTGGGAATAGTCCATTTTATAAATGTGATCTCCGGAAAGAATCAACACATATTCCGGGCTATACTGATCGATAAAATCGATGTTCTGTGTAATCGCATCCGCCGTCCCACGATACATCCCAAAACCATCTGATTTTTCCCGCGGCGGAAGAACATAAATTCCGCTATCTTTGGCATCCAATCCCCATCGTTGGTCTTGAGCAACATATGAGTTCAATAAAACGGACTCATATTGTGTCAACACTCCCACTACATTGACGCCGGAATTAGCACAATTGCTTAACGGAAAATCGATGATGCGGTATTTTCCACCGAAAAAAACCGCCGGTTTCGCAACCTTCGTCGTTAATTCTTCCAATCGCGTTCCGCGTCCCCCAGCCAAAATCATTCCTAACATTTGGTTTTGTCGCATAGCGAATCTCCTCCTATGATGATGTGTTTGTCTTCTTACTTTCATTATAACTGTTTAACGGTTGAGATAAAAGTCAACAAAATCAAAAAAGGCACGAATGTGCCTATATACCTCAATAACACGCGATATTGCTGTCGGTTCTTGACTCGCATCCCCCTACCAATGTGCCGTTTTTAAGCCTCAAGATAACTTGCCCGCGTCCAAACGAGCTTACTTGCTTTGACACCTCAACATCATGTCCGCGCTTGATCAATTGTTTCATCAGTCTTTGATCAAAACTCTCCTCCACCCAAATCTTTTTACCTTCGACCCACTGCCAGCGCGGTACATCCAATGCCTCCTGTGGGTTTATGTGAAAATCGATCATATGAGATAAAACTTGAAGGTGAGCCTGAGGTTGCATGAATCCCCCCATGATTCCGAAAGGTCCGATAGCACCACCGTCTTTCATTAAAAAGCCAGGAATGATGGTATGCAAGGTTTTCTTTCTTGGAGCAACAACATTGATATGGTTCTTATTCAATGAGAATTGTGCTCCTCGATTGTTCATAGCAATCCCCGTGCCTGGTACGACCATCCCACTGCCAAAGCCAGTGTAGTTGCTTTGAATGAAGGAGACCATATTTCCTTCGTTGTCCGCGGTCGCAAGATATACCGTACCTGAGCTGTGTGGGGTCAGAGGTGAATAGATCTGAGCTCTTTTCTTCATTTGCTTACTACGGACAATTCCATACTCATCACTTAATAAATCCGTTATGTTTGTGATTCTCGGATCACTGATATGCTCCAATCCATCCGTAAATGCCATCTTCGTAGCCTCAATCTGCTTGTGAATCGTATCTATGCTCTGATGATTTTTGAGTTCAAACTGCTTCAGGATATTCAGCGCCATCAGAGTGATCGCACCTTGACTATTCGCCGGGATTTCCATCACGGTATATCCGCGATAATCCGAAGATATCGGCTCAACCCATTCAACATCATATTCTTCCAGATCTGATTTCTCAAAGAACCCTGAGTACTTCTTACTTTCCTCAACAATGCGATCTGCAATTTCTCCTTTATAGAAAACATCGGAACCAAACTTCGCAATTGATTCCAACGTTTTGGCATGATCAGGCAACCTGACGACATCCCCAAACTGAGGAGCTTTCCCGTCGAATAAAAACGTATCTTTCCACCCGTCAAACCGCGGATGATTTTCTTCTTTTTCCAGATAGCGAACGACCGATGCCTTCCAACCGTCAGCTAATGTCGTTCCCACCGGAAATCCTTCCGTAGCGTATTGGATGGCCGGTAGTAAACATTCACTCAACGGAAGTTTCCCAAATCGTTTACTTAGTGCTTCCCAACCTTTAATCTGACCCGGGACCATCACCGGTGTCCAGTCAAACATGGGCATTTTTTCAATATCGCCATGCTTTTCCCTAACACTTGCAAGTGTTAAGTTCTTCGGTGAATATCCGCTGGCATTCAAGCCGAAAATCTCCTTATTCATCCATACAATTGCGAAACAATCGCCCCCTAATCCATTGGCGGTCGGCTCAACCACGGTCAACCCCGCTGCTGTAGCAATAGCCGCATCAACAGCGTTACCGCCTTTACGCAAAATTTCCAGACCTGCTGAAGATGCCAACGTACTGCCAGTCGCGATCATTCCGTTTTTAGCCAGAATTAAATTGCGATGCGAAGCAAATTCTGTTGAATGATGTTCAAATGGGATCATGGATGTTCCTCCTAAAAGAAAAAGGCATTACGCCTTTCGGTTTAACAAACGTAGACGACACATCAAAATCAAGATACCAAACCCGATGACGATCGTAAATGGAACCATGATCGTTGCTTTGACAACACGAAGCAAAAAGCTGATCAATACCGGAATATTATACATGATTGCCAACCACAGCGGCGTCAAAATCAATTGAACTACGACTTCCACCAATACAACGCTCATCGCCCAGACACTGATTGGAAAATCATTTTCATACTTCTTATATTTCTTCGTTAACAGATTCATAAAGAACATCATCGCACCGATCATCAGGATACTGCCCGCAGAAAATATCAACTTAATCGTCATTGTGATTTCGATGACATTTCCTTCAGACACAATAGAAGGTGTCATCCATAAATAAGCCAGTGCTCCAACAAGAAAACTAAGCAGTAATCCTTGAGAAACAATATAAGCAACTTTCGGAGACCATTTGATTTTCTTTGAGAACAATAACGCCGGAATCAAACCGATAATGATTTTGTTCAACGTAAATCCGAAGAACGGGAATCCGGTCGGTGTTACGATCAATCCTAAGAAGTCTTGAACGATACCACTGATAAAAGCCCACGAGGGTCCAAACAATACCCCAATAACCATTAAGGGTAATTGGGAAAAACCAATGCGCATAGACGGAAAACCAAACAATGGAATCATCAACGAGAAAAACTGTAATGCGACTGAAAGCGCAATGAACATTGCGATAATTGCAAGTTTCTCCCCGGTCACATGAAGCTTATCTATTCTAAATACTAAGAAACCGATAATAAGAATTGCCACAACAGCAATGATTTGATAAGTGAGTGCCATCGGATATCCCTTCCTTTACTTACTTATTATACACGCTCGCACCATTGATATAAAGTAGAGCGAACCGGTAATCAACAACGTACCCCCTTCGCTACGCAACAATCCTTCCTGATAAGCCTCTAAGAAATCAGGTATAATCGATACATCGAATCCTTTACCCAAAACTTCTGCTTTTTGAGCCCGATAAAAATCAAACTCGCAAACGATCACTTCATTTGAAACATCTACCAACATTCTTAACATTTTATCCGTTTCTTTATCCTTTAGTGCCGAAAATATCGTGACTAAGGGACGTGGCAAGGTAGACAATGACTCCACTAGAGCTTTAATCCCATGTTCATTATGTGCACCATCAACAATAACTAACGGAACTTCACTGACAACCTCGAATCGACCCAACCATTTGGCTTCTTTGATGCCTGTCAATAATAGCTCATCTGAAAGTGTGATCCAACCCGAATCCCTCATATAGCACAGCGCTTCAATCGCCAACGCACTGTTGAGAATTTGGTATTTCGCAACCGATTTTACTTCAACATTCAACCCTTTATACATATAGCTTTGTTTCCAACCGTCCAAAGTCGAAGAAATATCTGAATTCACAACCGATAAAGGACATTCCCTATCCGCACATACCCTAGAAATGACGGACAATGATTCCTCATCGTTCACTCCGGTAAAAACCACAGATCCACTCTTAATGATTCCGGCTTTTTCAAAAGCGATTTTCCCAAGGGTGTCTCCCAGATATTCCATATGGTCAAAGCCGATATTGGTAATAACACATACTTTTCCAAATACAACATTGGTCGCATCCAATCGTCCGCCCAAGCCAACCTCAAATACTGCCCAGTCCACTTTGTGATCAAGAAAATGCCAAATCGCTACAAGCGTATCGATTTCAAACATCGTTAAAGAATACTTCTGCCAATAAGGAATCGTCCGATTAATATAATTCAACAACTCCTCATCCGAGATGGGGATATTATTGATTCTCAATCGATCATTATGATTAATCAAATGAGGGGAAGTGAAAAGTCCGGTCTTATAACCAGCAGTTTCCAACACGCTTCTTAAATAATTAGCTGTACTTCCCTTACCGTTTGTACCGGCGATATGAAGACAATTTAACTGGTATTGGGGATTTCCCAAATCTTCCATCAGCTGAGCAAATAGTTTCAATGCGAACGTATTGGTGGATGTTCTTTTCGAAATCGCCGCAAGGGCAGATTCAATATCGCTAAACATAACCCTCCTATAAACGCCAGTTGACCGGCGCACGATTCAACTTCTTCAAAAAATCATTGGACTTGGTAAAGGGACGCGAACCAAAGAATCCATGATATGCCGATAGCGGTGATGGATGAGGAGCTTTGAGTATCAAATGACGCTGATTGGTGATTAGCGGTTCTTTCATTTGTGCATTTCTTCCCCAAAGAATAAAAACCACCGGCAAGGGATGTTGGTTGCATCGCTTTAACACTTCATCCGTAAATATCTCCCATCCTTTATTTTGATGGGAGTTGGGTTTTCCCTCTTCGACCGTCAGTACGGCATTTAACAAAAGCACGCCTTCCTTTGCCCACGGAACCAAATAGCCAACATCAGGAAAAGGCAAATCTAGGTCATTGGTGTATTCTTTGAATATGTTCTGTAGACTTGGTGGAAACGGTGTTTTCGGTTTGACAGAAAAACACATACCATGTGCCTGATTGGGTTGATGGTAGGGATCTTGTCCAAGAATGACGACTTTCAAATCATCGTAATCCGTATACCCAAAACAAGAGAAAACATCTTCTTTTTTTGGATAAATCGTTTTCTCATCATATTCTTTGGATAGAAAAGCAGAAAGCTCTTTGAAATAAGGCTTCTCAAACTCATCCTTCAGAAACTGAGTCCAACCATTTTGAAACATATGTGTACCTCCCTATTCACTGATCATTGCTTTTTCACTTTCTCTTCGACGATGATAAATGGTCGCATAGATAACCAAGATTACCGGAAACATCGAACAGAAAATAACAGCTAGCGGCAGAAAGATTTCTTCCGGGAATATAAACGAGAAAGTGATGATGGTCAACATTCCCAGCAGTCTACCTGAAGTAATACCGATTTCTTTGGAAATGACGTAACCTAAGATATTTTCTTTTTCCATATAGTCCGATGTGGCATTCATCGTGATGATTTGAAATGGGATAACGTAAAACGGCGCAACCAGTGAGGCAAGAATGCCAAATGCGATCGCTCCTGTTGTCGTTGGGATCAATACAAGGATGATCGTACTTATTGAAGTAAAAAATGCTCCATACTGATACATTTTTATACGGTTTTGACGATTGATGACTTTGCCGGACAAGTAGAAAGAAGCGATACTGATGAGCGCAAAAAATGCCAGTAAACGACCGTAGGTACTTCCGCTTCCTCCGGTTGCCCGATAGATCAATAGTCCTGTCAACATTAAAACCAGTGAATCTCGGATACCAAATAGTAAATGTGAGTTGAATATATAGGACCATTGTTTGTCTTTGGTTTGGAAAACTTTATCGAGTACAGTGAACTTGCTTTTTTGACTAGCCACATGAATCGTCGATGCCAAATAGGCGATGATCAGATACAAAACGATGACCAGTTGGAAAATACGTATGTATCCTTCTGTATCATTGGGTGACCACACTACGATTTGAGCTGCGAAAAGCGGTGCGATAATGTTGGTCAGTCCGTTAAACATTCCCATATAGCCCAGATATTTCCCGCGGGATTCTTTTGTGGATACCATTTGGTTTAAACTTACGGTCGATAACCAGAAGAACCCTTCTCCCATCCCGAAAATCACCCCAATGCCATATATAGCATATCCCAACTCGCCGATTCTTTCGCGCAGTGTTAAAAGGACCAACAATCCGCATACGATCAATAACAGACCTGCGGTCATGGTCAATGATAAACGATATTTACGGCCAATATGCGCGCCGATAGTAAAAGCAATCGGAAAAAATCCAAATCGTACGATTGCATAAGCTGTCATCGTCACCAGGGATCCGGTAAATTTATACAGATACACATTCACAAAAACCGCAGTCATAGCTGAAGCCATTGCATAGGTCCCATTGATTGCGATCATTTTTATTTCTTGCTTGTTTAAAGCACTTGTTCTTCTCATAGCAATCCTAGCGGTTATTCTCTGATAACCAAGATTCATACAGACGGATAAATTGTTGTTGAGCTTCTAAAGGAGTAAGTTCTTGTCTGAACACGGATTTCAAAATATCCATGAAATCTGCTTCCAGATAAAAATCAAAGCCAAGTTTTGCCGTGTTCTCCGGAAGAGCCACCATTGGTTCAATTTCACTGTACGTATAAGCCAGACTCATCTGCCTGCGATTTTCACTCATCTCAAAATCTGCGAGGTGATCTCTTGGGATCACCAATACTTTTTTAGTTGAATCCAAAGCAATCTGTGTGGCTTCGGTTTTTGAAAGAATACGAAGGATTTCCTGTGTCAGCGATGGCGCATCATTTTTCAATGCAACTAAACCTGTAACAATGACCAAAGGGGTTAGTTGATGATCCTTATACGTCGGAAACGCTGAGAATATATAATCTACGTCGTTTAACTCTTCAATTTGCTCGGTAAACATCCACGGTCCGGCCATACCAAAAGGTGAGATTTGCTGATTGATCATTTTATCATAAAGCCAACTGTCTTTGGGTATTGCATTATGATCCCAAGTAACTTTACCTATATCAGCAATGAAATTGAGTGATTCAAGAAATTTCTCATTTTCAAAACCCGGTTGAGTGGCATCATTATCACTAAACATATGCCATTCTCCTGCCGTTAAAAAGGGGTAAAACTGCCATTTCTCCTCAAAGGTAAACGGGAATATGATTTGAATTTCCTTTTTGTTATATACATTTGGTTTACTTTTCCATAGTTTTGCGATTTCGATCAAATCTTCCCACCGTGACAAGGACAGAGGAAGATTGGATTCAGTCAAACTCCCCACATCATATCCCAGATTTTCAAGCATGGTTTTATTATATACAAACAACAAACCCTGATAAGAGAATGGTCGAAAGAGGATTTCATTCATATTGATGATTTCAGTAAACTGAGAAATACCATCCGTGCTTTTCTCACTGTCAATTCTTGAATCAAACGGAACCAAGTAATCATAAAGCAGTGCCGCCTGATGTGTATCGGTATAGAAGATATCAACACCCAAGTCCAATGCTTGTTGAGCTGATAGATTCTCAATAATGCGAAAGTCAAAATTGACGGTATGTCCGGGATGTGATTGGTAAAACTGATCGATAAACCAGTCTTGAATTGCCTTGGATGGCAAAGCCATTGTAATTTTTGAGCGATTTTCCACTTTAAAGTTTTCGTTTTTTGTGTCGTAACACACTGTGTTTCCATCTAAACGACAAAAATCGCCACTCACGTAACTTGAATAAACATATCCGCCACCGACAATCGTCAGAATCACGGCTAAAATTCCAATCATCCACTTACGCACGTAATCACCTCAAAGCACACAGTTATATTATCAAATAGCCAAGGTAAACACAAATGAAATCAGAGAAAAGAAAACGGGCAGTGCCCGTGATCTCTTATTTATCTAACAGTTTTCGGATGCGCTCCAACACATGTTTATACGTAATGCCATACTTCTCCATCAATGCTGCCGGTGTACCACTTTCCCCAAAAGTATCTTCGATGCCTAACATCGAAATTCTCACAGGATGATGCTGACTGACAACCTCCGCAACCGCGGATCCCAATCCGCCAAGCACATTGTGCTCCTCACAAGTTAATAGGACATCGTGAGTTTTTGCAAGGTCAATCAACAAGTTCTTATCCATGGGTTTGATCGTATGAATATTGACGACCGTTACCAGAACGCCTTCTTCCTTGAGAATATCCGCTGCTTTCAATGCTTCCTGAACCAAAATACCGGTCGCAACGACCGCAACTTTTGTTCCTTTGCGCAAAACAACACCTTTACCGATTTCAAACACATAATCTTCTGAATTAACGGTTTCAACCGCACTTCTGCCCAAACGGACATAAACCGGACCTTTATACTTCGCAACAGCTCTGATTGCCTGCGTCGTTTCGATGTCATCACACGGCTGAATGACCGTCATATTCGGAATGCTGCGCATCAAAGCGATATCTTCGATTGCCTGATGAGAAGCACCGTCCTCGCCCAGCGTGATTCCGGCATGTGTAGCACATATTTTAACATTCAATTTTGGGTAACAAATGGAATTACGGACGATTTCAAATGCCCGACCAGCCGCAAACATTGCAAAACTTGACGCAAATACGGTGTTTCCGCCAGTAGCGATACCGGCTGCTACGCCCATCATGTTGCTCTCAGCGATTCCCATATTGAAATGCCGCAACGGATTAGCTGCTTGTGCATCCGCTGTTTTCGTGGATTTTGATAAGTCCGCATCCAACACAAATATTTTCTCGTCTTCAACGATCAGTTTGGCCAAGGCTTTTCCATAAGCCTCGCGAGTTGCCATTTTTGCCATATTACTCACCACCCAATTCTTTCATAGCTAAAGCAAATTGCTCCGGATTGGTCGCAACGCCATGCCATCCGTAATCATTTTCCATAAAGCTGACCCCTTTGCCCTTTACTGTCAAAGCAATTATGACCGTGGGTCTGCCTTTGCATTCGCGGGCAAGGGCATACGCTTGCTGAAGAGCATCGATATCATGTCCGTTAAGCGTCAATACGTTCCAGCCGAAAGCCTTGAATTTCTCATCGATCGGCAGAGGATTCATGATTTTTGTAATATCTCCGTCTATTTGTAAACCGTTTAGATCCACAATCGCTAGAAGGTTGTCTAGTTTATAATGGGCCGCAGCCATCGCAGCTTCCCAAACGATACCTTCCTGAGTTTCGCCATCACCTAAAAGGGAATATACCCTGTAGGGCAGTCCTTTTGCCTTGTAAGATAAAGCCATTCCAACCGCAGCTGAAATCCCTTGACCCAATGATCCGGTCGACATATCGACAGAATCCACATAGTTCATGTTGGGATGTCCTTGCAAGCGAGAATTGATTTTCCTGAAAGTCATCAACTCTTCCTGGGGAATGAACCCTTTTTCTGCGTGAACTGCGAAAAGTAGCGGTGTTGCATGTCCCTTCGACAATACAAACTTATCTCTCTCAAGATCCTTTATATTGTCTTGATTAATATTCATTTCATTGAAGTAGAGTGTCGTCAAGATTTCTACGCCACTCAAAGATCCGCCGATATGCCCGGACTTCGCTTCGTTGACCATCTTCACGATATTGATTCGCACTCTTTTGGCGATGTCTTCAATCTGTATTTTACTAAGCATTGTCATCACTCCTGTCTTTCTATGTTATTATACAATATTTCACACCAAAATGAATTGTCATGAGCAATACACTTTCAGTTAAGCGCTTCCAAACTTGAACCAATCATAAAAAAGAAAGTCAAGTTTAGACAATGTTCATAAATCAAATCCATGTAATCGATTCCACATGTCGAGACCACGCCTTATCTGATGCAAAGCGCTTACATTCATGATAGAATAACTTGTGAAAGGGGAGAATATAATGAGCTATCTCGATAAAATCGTTACAGAACTTGCGAAACAAGAGCAACAGAACAAGACTATATTCAACTATGTCATCCCGGATTTGTGGGACAGTGCGGATGTGAAAGTCGATAAGATCGATGTCAAAGACGGAAATCTGATCGTCAATCCGTATCAGTTTTTTCAATCACTGATCAAGGATGAGTTTTTAAACAAAACAAAAAAGAAAGCGGACTTTTCTAAGCCATACTATCTGGGTCAACCAAAAAACAAGATCAAAGGATTGAGAAACGGCGATTGGATCCGTCAAAGTTTTGCTTATTCCATGATGATCCGATCTTCCGCCAGTTATGATCACGATCGAAGCGGACGGTTGGAGGAGTTCAATCTTTATAATCTTAAAGAAACCGGCACCTTTATCAAAGCATTGGCTTACTTGCCATTACTTAAAAAAATGGGTGTAGATGTTCTTTATATGTTACCAATTTCAAAATATTCTCTCAAAGACAAAAAAGGAGAACTTGGTTCTCCTTATGGAGTATCCAATTTCTTTAAATTGGATGAAGGGCTCAAAGATCCGATGACAGGTCCGGATTGCACTGTGGAAGATGAGTTCAGGGCTTTTGTTGAGGCGTGTCATCGCTTGGATATGAAAGTCATCATTGATATCATTCCTCGGACCAACTCCGTAAATTCCGATTTGATCATCGATCATCCGGACTGGTTTTACTGGATATCCTTGGATGACTTATCGGATTACGCATCCCCATTTGTTCCCGGATTAAAAGCTGCTTTACCTGCCAAAAAGGAATATTTCGAACAGGTATTTGCATCCGATGAAGTCATTACACATATTAAAAAATTCAAACCAAATCCGAAAGACACCAATCCTGAGTTATGGAAAAAACTGGTTAAAAAATGGAAAGATGGACATGGTAAGTATGAAGTTTTAGACCTTGCTCAACAAATGTTTGATCTGACGATTGCTCCGGCTTTCTCAGATTGTATCAATGATCCCCAACCGGCGTGGAGTGATGTCACGTTCTTCCGATTGTATCTTGACCATCCCGCCAATTCTCAACCTTATCTTAAGGATTTGGGTGAAGTCAACCCTTACATACTTTTCGATGTAGCGAAATCCAGTTTGAATCCCGGTACGATTAGAAATATGGAACTTTGGAACACACTGGCGGATATCATACCGTTTTTCCAACGGGAGTTTGGTATTGATGGCGCTCGTATCGACATGGGCCATGCCCTTCCGGATGAATTGATCAGTATGATATTGACCAAGGCCAGAGATGTCGATCCGAATTTCTGTTTCATAGCAGAAGAGCTAGATGTAGAAAATGCTAAAACATCGAGAGAAAAAGGATATAACATGATCATTGGCGACGGTTTCATCCGTTTACCACGTGTACAGGAAGGTTTATTCAATTCCTTTGTCTATGGGGCCATGAATCTTGAATCACCGTTGTTCTCAGTTGGTGAGACTCATGATACACCAAGACTAGCTGCCCGTGACGGCGGTGAGTCATTAGGGAAAATGGTATCCATATTTAACCTCTTTGTTCCCAATACGATTCCGTTTTTAAACAGCGGACAAGAAGTATTTGAACGTCAACCCATGAATACCGGATTGGACTGCCGTCCCAATGAATTGTTTATGTTAGAAAAAGATGATCCCTATTATGGCAAGTTGGCTTTGTTTGATCGATATGCCTTCCACTACAACCATAAGCATCGTTGGGAAATTCCCACAATACTTGAGAAAGCATCAAAAATCCGTCATCAATATATCGATGCGATGATGGATATGAAGAATGTTTATCCGCTGGGATTCAGTGCTCCTTGGGATACCGCTGCCGGTTTTGGTTATGTTAACGGTGACAAAGTATTGCTTGCGATCACAAATACCGATATGCACAATGAGAAATATCACTATGTGAAATTGGACAACTTGCCAGAGCATTTCTTTACTCAAGGTAAGACCCTCGTTCAATTGTTCTCATCAGAAGATAATATACCGCTAGAGTTATCCGTCAATGAGTATCGCGGTTTGAGCATTCACTTTGTGCCTGGCGAAGTCAAACTGTTGGAAATAAGGTAAAATAGCAAAAAAGCAGAATTTCTGCTTTTTTCGTCGATCAATCTGATATTTTTGTCATGGATGCAGGAAAGTCGTACTCTGCGATAGGTAAAATCTGTCCAAAAGCGCTGAACCCAATCTGTGAGCCTTTGTGCATTTTCCCATACTTTATGTACAATTGTTTCGCTTGTCCTGACTCATACTTTATATACAGTGTTTTAGCATCTAAGAATCTATCCGCGAAAAACTCGATACCTTGCTCCTTTGTAGATTTGACTCGATATGATTTCCCGTTTCTTTCAAATGAAACGAATACCTGATCAATGTTTTTAATCCATTTAGACTCTGAACTCGAGTTTGCGTCGTATTCAACGGATAGTGTTCTTTCCGCTTTCCCTTCGATGGTTACTCTTATTACTTCATCCACAGAATACTCATCGCTCTTGTAGTTCTCTTGATCTTCCTTTGCAATACTAAAATCAATATCATAAACACCATTCCAATCCATGATCTCTGAAAAGATGTAACCCTTGCGTACAACTTCCCATCCTCGTACGATGTCAAATGAAGCACTGAAAAGCTGCTCTATTTCATACTGATATATACCATCCTGATATTTCTCAGACATCACGATTTCGTATTGCGTATCCGATACCTTTGTCAGTTCGCTTTTTTTTTCAGTCGGAATAAAGACTTTACGTAAATTTGAATAGATCCCAGTACCTCGAACATAAGCCAAGGAATTCTTTACCATTTCGGCATCAACCGCTTCCGCAGGTATGACTTGATTCACAACCAAATCATTTTGTTGCAGTGTCAGTTTCCCATTTTCTTTAACATAACTTAACGTTGAAACTCCGATAATCGTAACTGACTCGGTTGATAAAGTAAAATCATACTCAACCGATAGCAACTGATTGGTTTCTTGTCGATTTTTCTCTATGATATCTTTTGATACGAATCGGAAATGATTGATTGTCTTATGTGACAACAGATCACTCAATATCTGCTCTGAATCATCGGATTTCTGACAAGCAGAAACTGTAGTAATCAGAAGAATGATCAGAATAAGTAATTTGAATATTTTCATTATATAGCCCCCCAACGATTCACTACGATGATTATATCACACCTTTTTTAAAAAAAAAGACCCCGTTTAAGAGGTCCTTGTGCTTATATATGCAATATGATTGGGTTCTTCGTCAGTCGGACAAAACCCTCAGCAACCCTGACGGTTTTCCCATCGAATAAATTGATGTGTTCTCCTGATGGGAAGTCAATCTTCACATCATCGCGCACCTGAGAAACATTACACAAGAAGACCAATCTTTCATCATCTTTGTGATATTCGATATGAAGAATGTCCAATCCATCATCGATTACCCGATACTTCTTATACTCGCTAATGATTGGTAGTTTCTTAATTTTAATCAGATTCTTTAGCTGATCTGTAAATTCTGGATCGGTTTTCTTCCAATCCACCGGATCTTTATCAAACAGATTAGGTAACCGATCCGTCAGTGTTTCGATGCCGGCATACAGAAAGGCTAATCCCTTTAATCCGAAGATTGCGGCAACCCAGTTTTTTGTCTTATGAACATCATTTTTCGTCTGATGCATCAAACGCTGAACATCATGATTCTCATAAGCCCTGGCTTTCAGATAATTCGCCGGATATATCATATCTTAAAGCTGTAGCCGATCAATATATGCGGATAACGGTTTTTTACCTTTGAAATAGTCTTCTGCTTCCTGAAAAATATCATAATCATAACAGACATCAAAAGCTGCATACATCTCACCGTCACTGTGACACAAAAATCCTTCATCACGCATATGTCTCAAGAATTCTTTGTGAACACTTTCTGCAAGCCAAATATGATCCGGGTTCAGTTTCTTGATTTCATTTCTGGCTTTGATCCAGAAATCAACAGGCACAAAAGGTGCTACATCACAACGGAAACCATCAACACCAAGTTTGACCCAATCCTTTAACATGTCAATCATTTCATCCCACAAGGGCAAATAATCATAGTCTAAATCCTGTATGTCCGACCAGTCACCCACTTTATTTCCCATTTTACCTTCTTTGTTCAGATAATAATATTCCGGTTGCGTTTGAATCCACGGGTGATCCCGTGAAGTATGATTCATGACTAAATCCATCATGACCTTTAGTCCGCGCTTATGTGCTTCTTCGATCAATAGTTTAAAATCATCGATCGATCCTAACTCCGGATTGATCGCACGATAATCTTGTATAGAATACGGACTGCCCAATGTCCCCTTGCGAGCAGCCTCTCCGATTGGATGAATCGGAAGTAAATAGAGGATATCCACACCTAAATCTTTGATTCGATCCATATCAGCAACAACGCCGGCAAAGGTGCCGGCGTTGGAGTGATTGCGTGGATACACCTGATAGATCACCTGATGACTCAGGGATTTCAATGTGTCTTTCGCCATAACTATCTTATGATCGCTTTTTGAGTTTCTTTATCAAAGAAATGCAATTTGGTAACTTCCATTGCCAAGGGGATCGTATCATGCGCTTTTACATTGACACGCGACGGAACTTTCGCCAAAATTGGCTGATTACCAAACTTACCATGCAAAATGAACTCATGACCCAAAAGCTCGCTGACTTCAACGTAGAAATCAAACGGTGTTTCAGGGAAGGTTTCGGCAACGATGCCTTCATAATGAATATCTTCCGGGCGAATACCCAAAACAATGGCTTTACCGTTATAATCTCTCAACTCGTTGTGATACATTTCCGGAATAACGAATGAACGGGTATCGACTTCGAAACGTCCGTCACGATATAAACCATGAATGAAGTTCATCGCCGGAGCTCCGATA
>PGZW01000034.1 GCA_002841515.1 Firmicutes bacterium HGW-Firmicutes-19
TCTTTAATATTGATCATACCTTCACGCTCCTTATTGTAATAAAAAGACCCTCATCCAAAGGACGAGAGTCTCGCGGTACCACCTTAGTTCACATTGCTGTGCTCTTGAATCCTTAACGCGGAAAACGGGTTTTTTTCGAAAAACCTACTCCAAGGCGGTAAACAAATCATTCATCAGGAAGCTTTCACCGGCCGCTTCCCTCTCTTATCAGAAAGATAGGTTGTTGTCCTCTTCGTCGTATTTACTCTTTAGTTATACAAATAAGTTAACCTTTTGTCAATAACAATAACCTAAATTACGAAATTCCCTTGATCAAATACAACGACTTCGCTACCATCAAATCGTGTACCAACGATTTTCATATCCTCACTGCCAAACATGAAATCAACATGCTCCATCGACATATTCGCTCCGGCGGCCAACAACTCTTCTTCGTTCATATCGTTGCCTCCTTTGACATTCATCGGATAAGCACGACCCAAGGCCAAATGACAGGATGCATTTTCATCAAATAAGGTATTCAAGAACAGCACGCCACTGTTGGAAATCGGAGAGTTATGCGAAATAAGCGCAACTTCACCCAGATATTTACTGCCCTCATCGACATTCAACAAATTCTTCAGCGCTGCTTCTTCTTTCTCGGCACTGAAATCAACGACTGCGCCATCTTTGAAAGTCAGCTTGAAATTCTCAACCAGACGTCCTTGATAGTTCAATGGCTTGGTTGAAACAACGGTACCGTTGACACCGGTTTTCTTAGGCATTGTAAATGCTTCTTCGGTCGGAATGTTGGGGTTGAACACGACTCCGTTTTGACCGGTTTCGGCACCGCCGGCCCAGTGATGATGCTCAACGAGATCCACCACCAGATCGGTACCCAAAGCATTTTTGAAATGAAGCGACTTGAAGTTAAAGTCATTCAACTTTTTGTTATATCCCGCCAAACGGGCATTGTGCGCTGCCCAATCAGCTACGGCGTCATTTTGCTCATCGACCCGAACTGCCGAAAATATAGCGTCCCAGAGTTTTTCGACCGCTTCCTCATCATTCAACTGAGGAAATACTTTCTTCGCCCAAGCCACAGTCGGAACCGAGACCAAGGACCACTGTGCCTTATTGCCCATCATATATTCACGGTAACTTTTCAAAGCTTTTTGTGATGCAATCGAAACACGCTGGATCTTCATCGGATCGATATCAGCCAACAGTCCCGGCGTCGGTGCATAAATGCTTAATGCACACGCTCCTTCATCCATAAAACTCTGATACTGATCGACGATCCATGACGGGATTTTTTCCAAACGCTCGACATCCGCATGTGTGTAGCTGATTTTGCTGATTGGATCATCATTCCAACGGACAAACACATAACCGGCTCCGGCTTTATAAGCTTCTTCCACACATAAACGCGCAAATTCATTGCAGTCGGTCGTGGTTTGAATGACCAATGTTTGTCCCTTCTGGACATTGACACCCGTACAAACCGCTAACTGAGCATACTTTCTTAATTTTTCGATCATTTTTTCCTACTTTCCATACGATACCGGCAACATGGCCGCACCGATCAATCCCGGCTCAGATAACATGGCCGTTTTAAATTCCACGGTACGCATGCCCGTGTGAACGTGTTGCATGTAATATTCAATCATTTTGTCAAAATACAAATCCTTTGATTTCATGACACCACCACCCACGATAAAGGCATACGGGTCACACACATGGGCAATCGCCGAGAACATCATCGCAAAATCGAATGCCATGGTATCTACGATTTGAATAGCCCGTTGATCCCCTGCTTTCGCCAGAGCAAACAATTCTCCGGCAGAAGTGATTTTGTCATCAATGACTTCCCTTGCTTTACGCACAAGCGAAGTACCCGACGCTTCATTTTCCACGGCGCCGATATTCAGGTGATTGTATTTCTTGCGTGCCCGGTCAATGATGATATTGCCGATTTCACCGGCATGCCCATGCTTTCCTGAAACGACTTTGCCATCGACGATCAATGCGCCGCCGATACCGGTCGAATGAGTCACATAGTAAACGATCGGCAATCCTTTGCCGGCACCGACCAACGCTTCCGCAAGACCAGCGACATTGGCATCATTATCGACATACGTCGGAAGATGAAACTCATTTTCCAAGATCTTAGCCAACGGGAAATGTTCAAATCCCGGCAAGTTGGTCGCCATCAGCATTTCGCCTTTGATCGTATCGACCGGTCCGGGCACACCGACACCGATCCCTGCACAATCCTGCCAACCCTCGATCTTCTTGATGCAGCCAATCAGATTCTCCATGACTTTGCTTGGTCCATCCTGGGCGTACGACGGACTTTTGACTTCAGCCAAAATTTCACCCTCTGCCGTGACTTTGGCTACGCGAACGTTTGTTCCGCCTAAATCAATACCGATATATTTTTTCATAGGGTTCTCCTGTTCTTTTCACACTTATCATTTTACAAAAAAAACCGGACAATGAACAGATTATCCGGTAATTAATTTATTTAACTTCAATGATTTTCATCATGTTGGCTGAACCTTCACCGGTCGGATAGCCGGCAGTGATTATGATCTGCTTGCCCGGTTCGATACCGAAGTTTTTTGCGATGATGCTTGCAAGTTCATCGTCATTGGTCATTTCATTTTGAATATCCGAATAAATCGGGATGACACCCCAGTTCGCTTCCAGTTTGCGCTGTACACTCTTAGTAAAAGTGACTGCAAATATAGGTACTGGCGGACGGAATTTCGAAATTCGTCTTGCGGTCGATCCCCCTTGAGTAAAGGCTACGATTGCTTCGACCTCATCAAGATTCAATGCCGATTCACAAACGGCGATACCGATCGCATCTTGAAGCGTACGCTTTCCGGATTTGATGGCATGATCGAGTTTGTCACGATAGGGCAGGATTTCTTCGATGCTTTTTGCAATGATATCCATCGTTTGAACGGCTTCGATCGGATAATCACCGACCGCCGATTCACCGGAGAGCATGATGCAATCCGTTCCGTCCAAGACCGCATTGGCAACATCACTGGCTTCCGCACGGGTCGGACGCGGATTCGACATCATCGACTCAAGCATATGGGTCGCAGTAACGACCGGCTTGCCGAATTCATTGGCCATCGAAATGATTTTTTTCTGATAAATAGGTACCAAAGCCGTAGAAACCTCAACTCCCAAATCACCGCGGGCAACCATGACCCCATCAGCAACTTCCAAGATTCCTTTCAGATTATCTACGCCTTCCTGATTCTCGATTTTGGCGATGATCTGCACTTTCGGTTTTCCTTCTTCAATCAAAATTTTGCGGATTGCCACCACATCTTCTGCTCTTCTTACAAACGATGCGGCAATGAAGTCTACATCATTGCGTGCGCCAAAGCGGATATCCGCTTCATCCTTTACTGAAATAAAAGGCATCGACAGTTTGACATTGGGCACATTGACCCCTTTACGGGTTTTGATGACACCCGGATTTTCAATCCGGCACGTCAGTTCCGTTTTATCGTTATCCAAAATCGTCAGACGCATCTTGCCATCGTCAATCAACAGATAATTTCCGGCGACGACATCTTCAAAAAGCTCGGGAACAATGATTTGGAAGCGCTCATGGGTTCCCAATACCTCTTCCTTCGTGACTTTGACGATATCGCCTTTCTTGAAAGTCACTACACCGTCTTTCATGACCCCGCAACGGATTTCCGGACCTTTGGTATCCAACATGATACCCAGGTTATATCCGGCCATATCGCTTACCGAACGGATCTTCTCAATTCTCGCCAAATGCTTTTCATGATCTTCATGCGAGAAATTCAAACGACAGATGTTCATGCCGGCTGTAGCGAGTTTCTCGATCATTTCCGGTGTTTCACTTGCCGGACCTAAAGTACAAATGATTTTGGTTTTGCGTAAATTTAGCATGTTTCCTCCTAAACGAGCCGCTCATGCAAAGCAAACAGCGGTCTGCGTGATTTTTTTGGTAATCCCAATGCTTCTTCTATTGGAAACGATACGATTTCATTGTTGACCATCCCGACACAGTGACCACCGACATCATGGAGCAACAACTCAACCGCCTTATCTCCCATCCGGGTTGCCAGAACCCGGTCAAACGCCGTGGGCGATCCGCCGCGCTGGATATGACCCAACACAGTGGCACGTCCGGAAAATCCGGTCGCCTTTGATATTTTTGCTGCCAAGGTTTCGACATCCGTAATTTTTTCACTGATGATCACAATGGCATGACGTTTCTTTTTCACTTGTTCATAATAACGCAACTGCTCCAAGACACTGGGTTCATCATAACCGGCTTCCGGTGTTATGATGATTTCCGCACCGCAGGACAATCCGGAATAAATCGCCAAATCCCCGCAGCGGTTGCCCATCACTTCGACCACTGAACAGCGGTGGTGCGATGAGGATGTGTCTCGCAGTTTATCGACACAATAAATGACTGTATTCAGTGCCGTATCAAATCCGATCGTATAATCGGTTGAAGCAATATCATTATCAATGGTCCCCGGCAACCCGATGCAATTGACGCCCAACTGCGTGAGTGCCATCGCACCTTTATAAGTGCCGTCACCGCCGATCACGACCAGTGCTTCGATGCCGCGTTTGTTCAGATTGGCCAAACCACGTTTTTGAACCTCGATGTCCTTAAACTCCGGCAAGCGGGCACTTCCCAATATCGTTCCGCCTTTAATCATGATATCGCTGACGGTGCTGCGCTCCATTAGAAACATATCATCTTCAACAAGACCGCGATAACCGTTATTAATCCCATATACTTCCAGACCGTAATAAAGCGCGCTTCGGGTAATTGCCCGAATTGCCGCATTCATTCCCGGCGAGTCTCCTCCGGAAGTCAACACTCCAATTTTCTTCACCATAGGCTCACCCCATTTCTGTTCAATGATAACATTTTATCAAATCGTTGGGTAGAGAAATTTAACCTTTTCGACGGTTATTGCCTCGCAATTGCAAGGGTACCGCTAAGGCCTCGATGCGCTCTAAGATACGGATCGCCTTCATTTCTTCCTTCTCCCCTTTTTGATTATACATGTAATGATTCTTCAGACTCTTTAAATCCTCATTGCTTGTAAACCAGGTCGTTCTTTTACGTTCAGCCCGGTCATTTAGGATGGGCAGAAGCAACTCATCCCTTACCCATGAGGTAACGCTTTCCGCACCGATATCATCGAAAACCGCAATATCCGCAGATTTCATCTTATAAATGACATTCTCAAACTCATCCCGGTTATCAAGATAACTTTTTAAGCGTTGCATCAACGTCGGTACATGGACAAACGCCACCGTCTTACCGTTTTTCGCCATCATATTGGCCACACAGGCAACCAGATAGGTTTTACCGACCCCCGGCAGACCATACACATAATAACCTTTATCCATCGGAGAACGGACCCATCGGGCCATTTGATCCACCGTCAGCAGATACTCATTGGATTCATTGTCCAAATCCAGTGAAGCCAACGATAATTGTGCCCAATGTTCGGGCATATCGGAAATGATGAATCGCTTCAAATGCGAACGCTGAGATTCTTCGTCCAGCAAAAAATGACACTTGCGAACTTCTTGCATCAGGATGCCTTGATCGACAACCATATCTAAAATCAATCCGCGATCATTTTGACGACACATATGTAACCCTTCGCAGCCGTTGCACAGGCGGATATTGATCAGCCAACGCTGATAGCGTTGCGCAAAAGGTTCGATTTCCGCATCTGATAAATTATATTTTCCCTTAAATTCAATGATTTCCGGCTGAATCAAAAGATTTTCGAACATTTGACGGCGTTGTTTTTTCAGTTCGTCATTGAGTTCAAATTCCAAGGATACTTGTTTCATATTAGCTGCCTCCTTTGATCTTCTTGATCAGAGAAACCCTGTCTACAGGCACTTCATTTTTTTCGGATTTCTTTTCAGGTTCTTCTTCAAACCATAATGGAAGCACGTCTTTACGCGAAGATTTACCTTTAAATGCCTCCCGGTTTGTTTGTGCTAATGCTTCTTCCTTATTACTGATATTCAATCGAATCCAGGAAGCGGCGATTTTCTCAACATAACTGCGGCTCAGCCGCATCTGATTGTTCTCAAGCACATACTCCAAAAGCACATTGACAACTTCCGGTACGAGTTTCATTTCCAATATCAGATGTTCGATCAGTTTCTTGTCTGCGGATGAGACCGCTATGCCCTTTTGTTTTGATTGCAGAAAAGCGATTGACGAAGCCGTGTATGGATCTGATGGTATTACCGGGTCGATGCCCTTGAAGCTGCGCACTTTCTGCTTCAGTTTATCAGTATCCAGCGATTGATCTTTTAATCGGATACATCTGGATACCAGCATGCGCATATCCTCTTCACTGATCCCGTAGATCGTAGCACATTCCTCGATCAGACGAATGTTATCACTCGTTCGAGCCGGTGCCGGAAATGCCAGTAAAGACAAATCCCTGAGAAATTTCTGCGTGTCGAATTTGACTTCCAAATGTGTCGAAGCAGCGGACACCGGTTTAACCATCTGAAACTCCGATTCAAATTCCTCATCCCAACCCATTAAATCTGTCGCCTTAAACCCTGCACTGACTGCTTTGAAATCAGAAAATTCCGGTTTTTCTTTGGTGAACTTCTTTTTTATGGTATCAAAACGAGATTTTCCGATCGAGTTATACAACCGTCTGGATAGAACTTCATGATACAGTAAGTCACTGATGATCAGTGGCAGTTCGACTTGCCATATGTAAAAATCACGTTCACCGACGCTCTTTTTGAAAGTTCGGATCAAGTGCGCACGCTCACACTGAGTTCTGGCATTTTCTAGCTGATCAATGGTCATATCGGATTCAAGCAGTAATGTCTGATGTGTCGTGAACTCTTCATTTCTATCCCCGCTGATCACACTTAAATATAAAATGACACCGTCATGCCCGATCAAAGGCAAATAACATTGCATCAGAGATTGCATCTCTTCCATACTTAACGTACGAGAGATACGTAAACTAAGTCCGTCATTTGACTTCAACATTGCCTTCACCTCCGCTCACTTCTAATAACAACTGATGTACGATATTTGATAAATCCGCCCATGTGCCATTATTATCGATGACAACATCTGCCCATTGTATTTTCCTTTTTTGATCGATCTGATAACTCATCAGTGCCAAGGCCTGCTCTTTGCTTACTTTGCGCTTGTCCGTCAACCGTTCGATCCGTAAATCATCCTCTGCTGCGACGACCCAAATCTGATCAAACTTGTCTTGCCACTGACTTTCATATAATAAAGGAATCTCTGCAAACAGCAAAGAAGAATCCTGTTTAGAAAAGTATTCCAGCATTTTCTTTTCTACCAACGGATGAATCAGTGATTCGACCCGTTTTTTTTCCTCATCACTTTTCATCATGTTTGAGAATAATATCTTTCGGTTGACCTTGTAATCTTCAATCACTTCTTCCCCGTAATATTCCATCAAGCGGGTTTTGACATAGGTGTCAAAATCATATAAATCAGCAACGATTTCATCCGCGCTGATCAAAGGCCATCCGGCTTGTTTGATGATGGAGCAGACAGCACTTTTGCCTGAACCCATCGATCCGGTAATGGCGATTTTCAATCCGCGATTCGCTTTTGACATCGTTGACATACGTATGTCCCCCTTCCGGATACTCTGGTTTTTATGATTGTCTGTGCGCATATTCGACACGGTTCACCCTTGCGCATGTGTACATTGAGACTTAACTGAAAGCGTCCGCTGACACCCAAAGAGGATGTATAAGTACGGATCGTGGTCCCGCCATCGGCGATCGCCTGACTCATAATCATTTTAATGCAATTTGCAATCTCATTAAAGCGTTTTAGCGATATTTTTCTGACATTGGTTTCAGGATGCAGTCGAGCACAAAAACAAATCTCATCAGCATAAATGTTGCCGATTCCAGCCACAAACCGTTGATCCAGTAAAAAGGTTTTCAACCCGATATCCCGGTTACCCGCCATTTTCTTCAAGTAATGACCGCTTAAACGTGAGTCAAAAGGTTCAAGTCCCAACATTGACAGACGAACATTGACATCCGCGGGCATCAAGACTTCCATTCGCCCGAACTTGCGGACATCATGATAATGCAGTTGCTTGCCATTTTCCAAATGAAATATGACATGGGTATGCTTTGCAATTGGCGAATCATGATCCATTACATAAAAGCGGCCTTCCATGCGAAGATGAACCATCAAAACGACGTCTTCTATGGTATATAGGGCATACTTTCCGCGTCGGGAAAAACCGGTGAACCGCTTATTGATCAATGCCGATGAAAAAGAACTGACATCTCCCTTTACGATGGGCGGATACAGAACGTCGATGCCCGTAATTTTTAAACCGCCAATCAGAAATTCAAGTGTACGGACAACGGTTTCAACTTCTGGAAGTTCAGGCATGATTACTTCGCCTCATACCAGTTAACACCAAATGCCGTTGATACTTCCAATGGGACATTCAGTGAAACGGCTTCTTGCATCGCTTGTACGACCAGTTGTTTCACGGCATCCATTTCTTTAGGAGCAACTTCCAGCAACAGTTCATCGTGAACCTGCAACAGCAAATGGGACTGCAGTTTCTTTTCTTTCAATTGCTTGGCAACCTTCAGCATGGCTACTTTGATCAAATCTGCAGCACTTCCCTGAATCGGTGCGTTCATCGCAGCCCGTTTGCCAAATTCACGAACGGAATAAATCCGGTCATTGATTTCAGGAATCTCACGGCGTCGGTTAAACAGTGTTTTAACGTATCCGTTTTCTTTGCAGAAATCGACGGTACGATCCATAAACTGTTGGATTTGCGGATATGCGTCTAGATAAACTTCGATAAACTTTGCGGCTTCTTTACGGGAAATCGACAGCTGAGCCGCGAGCCCGAAATCCGAAATCCCATAAATGATCCCGAAATTGACGGCTTTGGCTTGACGGCGCATCAGCGATGTGACTTTGTCTGCATCGACATTGAAGACGTCCATGGCCGTTTTGGTATGGATGTCCATGCCTTGACTGAATGCCTCGATCATAGCGGTTTCCTGTGCGATATGCGCTAAAATCCGCAATTCGATTTGCGAGTAGTCTGCACTTAACAACTGCCAGCCCTCTTTCGCTATAAATGCTTTACGGATCTCCCGGGTTTCCTCGCTGCGGATCGATATGTTTTGTAAGTTGGGATCAACCGAAGATAACCGCCCGGTCTGCGTGGAAATTTGAGAGAAAACGGTATGGATTTTACTGTCGGATTCGACATATTTCTTTAAACCTTCAGCATATGTGCTGTAGAGTTTTTGATATTTGCGATATTCGATGATTTCATCGACGACCGGGTGTTTGCCGGCTAAATCTTCCAAAACATCAACTGCGGTCGAACGTTTTGAGTTTGACGGCAACTGCAGCTGATCGAACAAAACTTCAGCCAGTTGTTTGGGTGAATTGATGTTGAACTGACTGCCCGCCAGAAAATAAATACGCTCACTCAAATCGTTGATGCGCTGTAATGTTTTAACAGAGATATCATCGAGGGTCGTCTGATCGATCAGAATCCCCCATCGTTCCATTTCATACAAATCAAACAACAAAGGCAGTTCGATTTCAAAATACAAATCCCACATGTCCTTTTCTTTTAAGCGTTGAATACAGTTTTCCACTTCCTTGGCAGCAACCCGCGCAAACTGCATGGTTGACTGTTTGGGATCATCTTTCGCAACCGAAATCCCCCACTTGTCCTTAAGTTTGTCCTGAGTCGTCAGTATCGTATCGTCCAAAAAAGTCAGTAACATGATGTCATCAATGAATCCTCTAGATGTTAATCCCCAAGTATCAAAGATGTGCAACAGCAGCTTCACATCATATCCGACTTTACGGTATTCACTGTTTAACCACTTGGCAAACAGTTGTAAATCATCGCCTTTTTCGATCAACGCCGAATTATTTTGGTCGCTGATCACAAATCCCGAGCAATCCGCCCGGTATCCGCGTCCGACCGGAAGATGTGCCGTGATGATACAATCATCCTTAAAAAAAGACTCATCAAATGTCGATGTTGTTTCGTTTTCAGCAGAATCACCGTTTTCCTTACGATCATTTGAAAAGATTTCTTGAATCATGCGGTCAAGCGAACGCATTTCGTATTGTCTGAAAAATTTGCCCATGCCTTCCAAATCCGGCTTGTTGGCCAATTGATCAATATGAATATCCAAAGGCACATCTTTATATATCGTTGCCAGTTCTTTGGAAAGTTTTGCGATTTCTATGTTTTCTTCAACGGTTTCTTTTAATTTGCCTTTAAGCTGGTGGACGTTTTCTAGAATATTCTCCAGATTATGATATTCTTCCAACAGTTTCATCGCGGTTTTTTCGCCGACTTTCGGTATTCCCGGAATATTGTCAGATGGATCGCCCATAAGACCCTTTAAGTCGGGTATTTGCTCCGGTTGTAGTCCGTACTCGCTTTTTAGTAACGTTTTGTCCAGATGCTCAAGCTCGGTGATCCCTTTTTTCATCAAAATTACGGAGGTCGTATCATCGATCAGCTGTAATAAATCGCGATCTGAGGTCAATATGGTGGTTTGCCATTGAGGATAACGCACGGCCATCGTACCGATGATATCATCGGCTTCATAACCGTCGACTTCGATCCTTGGATAATTGGATGCATCGAGATACTGACGGATCAGTTGAAACTGGTCGATCAGTTCTTGAGGAAGTTCTTTGCGAGTTCCCTTATATTGAGGATATTGATGGTGTCTGAAGGTCTTTTTTCCGGAATCGAAAGCAAATAGGATGGCATCCGGTTGGAGCATCTGTAAAGCCTTGTTGACCATATTGGCAAAACCAAAAACAGCATTGGTCGGCTGGCCAAATGATGTGATCATGGGTCGGGTATAAATCGTTGCATAAAACGCCCTGAAAACCATGGAGTTTCCGTCAACGAGCAATAGTTTTTTCATAAAATTCCCTCCGTTCTTATTGTAACATAAAGTGCCCCTTCGGTTGAAAAAACCTCGCAATGCGAGGTTACTGACCGATGGATTCAAGTAAGGATAAATTCTCAAACATGATGGTCATATAGTCTTTATTGCCATCCATGTCATTTTGTGTCAATGTGTGCAGATTGTGCAGATTGATTTGCGTCAAATTGAGTTCGGTGCGCAATTCATTATATAATTCGCGAAGGTCCTCGCTCAGATTCGGTTCAAATGCGATGTATTGAACCCCGTCATCGATGATTCGCTGCTTGATGATTTGCAATTGCTCATCACTGGGAACTACGCCGTAGCGGGATAAAATCACCGGATATACGCTTACCCCGTATGCTTTTTGCCAGTTTCCGAAACTTGGCGTGATTGAAACAAACTTCATGGTAAGCTTACGGGTTTTTAGTGACTGAAATTCTGCATCCAGACGTGCCAATTCCGAAGCAATCGTAAGATAGTTTTCTTCAAACGATTTCTTTTCTTCCGGATAATTTTTTATCAGCCAGTCACGGATATTTTTTGCCATTGAAGTCGTTGCGATTGGATCGATCCATAAAATGGGATCTTTGCCATAAATATCGATACGATCAAAGGCCATTCCATCATAGTATTTCGATTCCAATATGACTTCACTGCCAGCAACATAAGCTGTCGTATATCGTTTGAACTCATAAATTACGGAAGTCGATGCCAAATCAACGATGTTGACACGAGATTTTCGGATATCGGATAGATAAATTTGTAAATATGGTTCCATTTGGCCCATGGTCATGACCACCGCAGCCCGATCGATCAGTTGTTTATAGTTTTCCTTAATGGTCGCTCGCTGAATGATCGGACCATTACTTAAACTGCACACTTCGACGAAATCACCACCAATGCGTTTTACTAGATATTCTACCGGATACACCGTCGTGCATATCACAGGTTTGGACGTACTGCATCCACTCAAGGCGGAAACAAGCAAGACCATGATTATTATAGCTTTTATTTTTTTCAAGGTCAGTCCACCTTTCTGAGGGAAATTATAGCATAAAAAATGGCGAAATTGGATTCAAACGTTCCATTTTCATTTCAGAATTCTTTCTATTTATAACGATACCAAGCAACACGCTCTTTACGGCGTTGTTTACGTTGTTGTTTTGCCTCAAATCCATCTTGAAAATCAAGCCAATATAACACCAGGACAATGACTGGGACATTACCTAATATCGTCAGAAATACGCGCATCGTCAGCCATGTCTGAACATTCATCGTAGTAAACCCCTGTAAAAGAGCCAATCCGTACAAAGCCATCTCCCGGACGAAAATAAGCAAAAGGCCAAGCATGATCCGTTCGAAAATACTTTCGGACAAATGCTTGGACCAAACTCTTACGATGATAACGACAATGACCATGGACAATGCATAATCAAACAACGCATTAAATAGCAGTAAGTCAAACAAAAAACCGGTCAAAAAAGCCCAAACAACGGCTTTGTTGAGAGGGTCTTGATATGTTTCAAAGGCAATGTAAACCAAAGCTGCCCCCGGGATAAAACTCAATGCCATTGCTGAATGATCGACTCTGAATAAAACCATTAGCACCAAATCCAAAATCAGCATAGCCGAAAAGAACAAGAAAGACATCATGGCAAAGAACCTTCCTGCAGATAATTCACGACAAATACGTAATCGAAGGAGCGGAAATTTGCGGATGGGGTCACATATATTTTCATACCAATGGCATTGACTAGTTGTTCGACTTCACTGACGGTCCCTACCAGTAATCCGGCCGGAAATACGCCTCCTAAACCCGATGTTATGACGGTCATATCTTTTAGTACGGCAGAATTGGTATCGAGAAGCTGAAGTACATAAGCCCCGCGATTGGGATCATATCGCTCCAATATGGCTTCAGCACTTGTCGAGGGTGAGAGTTGTATTTTAACTGCTACTTTATTTTGTACATCCTGGGTCGTCAATAAACGCACGACGGATGAATTTTTCCCGACTTCTGCGATTTTCCCGATCAGACCTTTGGTCGTAATGACCGCCTGATTAACGGTCACTCCATCATCAGAACCCAAGTTGATGACCAGTGCATGGTTGAATGTGTCAAAACTGCGATATATCACCTTTGCACTGGAAAGCCGATATTCATTGGCAGCCGTTTTTATATCCGCTAACTCTTTCAGTTGTGCAATTTGCCGGTAGGCTTCTTCCAGTTCCGCCTTGTACAAAGCCAACATTTCGAGTTGAGATCGATAATAGTCATTTTCCTGTTTCAGCTTATAAAAACTCGTGATGTCATTTGTGACATTTTTGAGTGATTCGATGGGATTTTCAATAAGTGCATATCTCAGCATGGCAAAGAACCCATACCCGGCCGCTTGAGCGCCGGCAACGGGTTGGGCCACTTTGACCACATTCAACAGAAAGGTTACAGCCATCACAACGCCGATCAATATCATAAACAAACGTTGGAAAAAAGTCAGTCGCTTCATTTAATCACCACTACCATTATAAAGCCATTAACTCATGGTTTCAATCAACAATCATTTTTTGTCTTAATGAACAATATCCCTGATTGGTGATGATCAGATGATCGAGCAGCGGGATGCCCATCATCGACCCGGCTTCCATCAACATCTGAGTGACTTCCAAGTCTTGATCACTGGCCTTTAAAGATCCACCGGGATGATTATGAACGGCGATCAGACGCGATGCACTGTTTTCAACCGCTTCCTTGAAAATCTCCCGCGGATGGATGATGCTTCTGTCAAGTGTTCCGATAAACAGTGTTTTGCATGCCAAAATCTGATTTTGCGTGTTCAGGTAAACGACTAGAAAATGTTCCTGGTTTTTATGACCGATTTCACTTTTAAGCCAGTCAACCAGTATATCCGGCCGTTCGACGATGTTGGTATTCGGTAAATCACTACGCAATACCCTTCGCGTCAATTCAAAGACGGCTTGTAGTTCGGCAGCCTTCGCTTCCTTGATACCCGGAATCGTCATCAGCTGATACAAAGACAAGCGTGGTAAATTGACTAATCCTTTGCTTAAGGTCAATAGTCGTTGTGCCAATGACAATACAGAATCACTGCGTGTCCCGCTTCGCAAAATCAATGCCAGAACCTCAACATCGCTCAAAGACTCGATGCCTGATAACCGGGCTTTTTCCCGGGGCCGGCAGTGCGGCGGGATATCCGCCATTTTTACATGATCATTCAGTTGCCCCATTGAGCCGTCAAGCCTGGAATCGTTATTCGGCCATTGGCGGAAAACAAAATCTTGATGATGGCAGCGATACCGGCCGCCACGGCTACATACCCTAACAATACAGTTGCTGATACCATATACACTCCTCCTTTCACTACTAGATACCAAATAAAAAAAAGATTTCCTACTGTAAGGAAATCTCTTCTTTGACTTCATTTAACAAACCCGCCATTTCTTCAATCAGTTTTAGCGCAGCTCTCTGATCGATTGTCTGATCCCATTGGACCAATTCGAGCAGCTGACTGCTTTTAACAGCGATGTCTACCAGTTGTTTATGCACATTTTTCATATTTTCACCTACAAATATAATAGCAGATATCAATTGTCTTTGACAGTCACTCAAGCAGGTTATAAACTGATATCATAAGGGAAAAGGAGAACATTTCCATGAATTATGCAGATCAGAAAGTCAGCGTCAAGGAAAAGATGTCCTTTGGCTTAGCCGGACTGGGCCAAAACATGATTTATAATTTTTCCGCGACTTACATCATGATATTTTACACCGACATGATGAAATTATTGCCGGCAGCCGTGGGAACACTTATGCTGGTGGCACGGGTGTGGGATGCCATCAATGATCCGATCATGGGATCGATCGTTGACAGAACAAGAACCAAATGGGGGAAACTTCGCCCATACTTATTTGCAGTGCCGATACCTATGGCCGCATTTACGATTTTGACATTTTATGTTCCTGACTTATCGATGGGAATGAGACTTTTATACGCATATGTTACTTATATCGTATGGGGTATGATATTCACGATATCCGATGTCCCGTTTTGGGGATTATCGGCCGCAATGAGTCAAGACCCTAAGGAAAGAATGAGCATCGTCTCCTTTGCCCGTATCCTTTGTAATCTGGGCATGGCGATTTCCATTATCATTCCCCCGCTGATCATCTCTGCCTATGGCGGAGGAAAAGAAGGTTATTTGATTTCAGCGGCGTTGATGGCGATTTTCGGAGGCGGACTTTTCTTTCTGGCTTTCTTTAATACCAAAGAAAGAGTGAGCAATTACGGAGAAAAAACCACATTGCTGGGCAATTTTGATTTGGTCAAGAAAAACAAACCGCTGGTATTATTACAGACTTCCAGAATGCTTGGTGCCTTCCGTATGGGACTGGGTGCTGCCGGAATTTACTTCGCCAAATATAATTTGGGTGACGAAGCATTCTTTACTTTGTTAGGCGCGATTCTTATTTTCTCAATGATTGCCGCGATTTTCTTTACACCGTTTTTGTATAAGTTCTTTACGAAAAAACAGCTGTATATGGGTTCGCTGGTTTTCGGTGCCATTGCCCATTTCCTCATGTTTATCTTGGGGTATGGCAACATGCCGTTGGTCTTTGGATTGTTATTTCTTGCCGGGATGGGCTTGGGGATGAATGATGTCGTCATGTATGCGATGGTCGGTGACAGTGTTGATTATCTTGAACACAAGTCACAAAAACGGGCAGAGGGCATCTGTTTCTCCGTTCATACCTTTACGACCAAACTGCAGACTGCGTTTGCTACATTTGCGATCGGTTGGGTGCTGACTCTGACCGGATTTATTGAAAACGTTGCACAAACCGCAACTTCACTCAACGGGATTTTCTGGCTGATCAGCTTGCTTCCGGCGATTGCCAGTGTCCTCAGTCTGATTCCGATGTTCTTCTACGATTTTACCGAGAAGCAACACAAAGACATGCTTACAGAGATGCACGGAGTTCAATAAAACCAAAACCGCTCAATGCGGTTTTTTTATGTGCCTATGGCAAATATACGGGCAAGCGATGCTTCTGCTTCAATTTTCAGCGGGATGGCAAATAATTGAAACTCATTCAACTCTAGCAGTGATTCGCAGTTGCACAAATTCTCTGCGATAAGTATTTTCGAATTCATCAAAATTTTGTGTATAGGATATGGATAATGGTCACAGGAAGGCATGTCTAATCCAATCATTTTTATTCTTTTATCAACCAAAAAATCTGCAGTTTCTTCACTTAAGGCGGGATGTTCATTATATAGTGTCTTTCCGTAATATTTTGACCAGCCGCTAAGAAAGATCACGATGTCCCCTTCACGGATATCAGCATCTTGAATATCAGAAAGTTCGATCAACATGCGGTCGCGGACATCGATCAAAACACCTCTTCCCACACACTGAACAAGATCAACATCGGACATATTCAGTTTACTTTCACTCAAATGTGATGGGGTATCGATATGAGTTCCGGCATGCATGCTGCTTATCAAAGACGATAAAGTGTATCCGTCCTTTTCATAGGATTTCTCAATCAGGATTTCCACATTTCTATCTCCGGGATATACCGGCATATCTGAAACGATTTTATGACTCAAATCGAACATTTTCATAGTTTCACCTCTCCTTATTCTATCACAAAAAAAAATACCGCCGAAGCGGTAATTATTTATTCAGGCAAAATCAGGTTTAACAGTACTCCGGCAATTGCAGCCAGTGCGGTTCCGGATAAGGTAGCTAAGCCGACCAGTTTGAATGCGGCTCCGCCAAGTCCTAAGACCAGCATCGTCGCTGCGATGATGATATTGCGGGTTTTAGAGAAATCGACTTTTTCATCGATCAATACACGTAAACCGTTGGATGCGATGAATCCATATAACAATATGGACATACCGCCCAAAACGGCCCAAGGAATCGTCGAAATCGCAGCTGAGATTTTTCCGATGAAACTCAATACTATGGCAATCACGGCTGCTCCGCCAACGACCCAGACTGAAGCAACTTTGGTCAAACCGACGACACCGGTATTTTCACCATACGTCGTGTTTGCCGGTCCGCCCAAGAATGCGGATACTGCGGTTGCGACACCATCGCCGATCAAGGTATTGTCTAAACCAGGATCTTTAAGGAAGTTTCTTCCACAGATTTTTCCTAAAACGGTATGGTCACCGATATGTTCGGAGATGGTAACCAACGCAATCGGTACGATAACCCATGTCTCGGTACCGAAGTATAGCCGATATTCTCCGAAAACTCCATTGGTGCCAAATGGCAGTAAGAATTGAGGCAAACTCAGCCAAGCCGCCTCTGTGACCGCGGTGAAATCAACGATACCCAAAGCCAATGCGACCAGATACCCACCGAAGATACCTACGATAAACGGAACGATTTTTAAGAATCCTTTGGCTGTCGACATGATCGTCGCCGTAATTGCGAATGTGGCAAACGCGGTTGCCATCACACGCCAGTCTCCTCCGGTCGTAAAACCGGCAGAACCGACGGCTACACTGGCCAAGCCCAAACCGATGATCATGATCATCGGACCGATGACGATGGGCGGCAGTAATCTGTCGATCCACCCTTTTCCAATGAATTTAATAACAACTGCAACAATAACGTATACGATACCCACCAGGATCAAACCGGTTTGTGCGGCACTGAAGTCTCCGCCCATCGCCTCCTTGGCGATTTGAACGGCTGCGATATAAGCAAAGGAGGATCCTAAGTAAACCGGAACTTTCGCTTTGGTAGCGACGATGTAAATCAGTGTGCCGATACCCGATGCAAACAATGCGACTGAAATCGGTAATCCGGTCAGAATGGGCACCAATACGGTGGCTCCAAACATTGCGAATACGTGTTGGAAACTCAATACGAACCAACGGCCAATCGGGGGTTTTACGTTGACATCATACAACAAACCCTGTTGAATCTCTAAATCTGTTTTTTCCATAACTATTTCCCTTTCTCTGCATAGGCCGTAAAAAAAGGACCTCATATAAAAGTCCTTTTGTGCATGCTCTAAGGGGTTACTTGAAATTCGCTCCTTGATGACCTCACGGGATCAATTTAAAGGACCTATGCTGTGGTTATTATATCACACAAGAA
>PGZW01000035.1 GCA_002841515.1 Firmicutes bacterium HGW-Firmicutes-19
CGGTAATCGCCACCGAGCCAAGCACCTCGATGTTTTGGGCCGCAGCCATCTCAATCAGATAGTCGTTATAGCCACGACCATAGGTGTCATCAACAAAGATCGTTATCAGGCTATTGATCTGCTGGCCATCTTTAATGATCCGGGTCAGACCACCAACCTGACTTTTATCAGTCCCGACCATCCGAAAGAAATTATCCGGCAATGACAGTTCTCTGGCCGTTGCCGAGGGACTCAGCAGCAGCATTCCGTTAGAATTGGCATAATCCAACACCGCCAGCGCTTCCTCACTAATCATCGGGCCAATCACCGTGGTGATCCCGGCCGCTTTTAATTTTTCCAGTTCAGCCAGGGCCGTGACCGGATTACTGCCCGTATCACGAAGATCCAGCTCAATTTTTAAGCCCCGGTCGGCTAGGTAGCTGTTGACGTGAGGCAGCGCTGCTTCAAGGGCCTTGTTGGTAGCCGTTCCCGTGGCGCTCCAGGTGCCAGTTTCAGGAAGCAGAACGCCAACCTTGATCGTAGTGAGAGCGGTCATATCGGCAGGTTTTGGTATCAGCGCCGATGTGCCCATGGCCAGCACAAAAACAAGCAGCAGTACAATCACTGATTTTTTCATCGTTATCCTCTTTTCTTTTAATCGATTCTTAATATACTCAGTATAATCTTCCTTCAACCGGTTCGCAACCCCGAAATGATTGAAGGTCCGAACGCGTTTTTGAGCCCGGGAATACTTTGTCATTATATCCACATTACCCAATCCCCCTCTTTTTTGTTTGATTTAAAACTTCAGCATTCCCCTTGCCGCAAAGGTTTCAGTTAGTGTATACTCATGGTAACCACCAAAAACAGTATCCATAAAAGCAGGTGAAAGTTATGCCCGAACTCCCAGAAGTCGAAACCGTTCGCAGAACGTTAAAGAATTTTATTATTGGCAAAGAAATTACCGAAATCCGGGTTCATTACGATAAGATCGTCTCCGGGAATACGGATACGTTTGTGACCGCGTTGACCGGTCAAACCATCCTTGATATCGATCGCGTGGGTAAATATTTAGTTTTTATTTTGGATCAGGATGCGTTTATTTCTCACTTGCGAATGGAGGGTAAGTACAATATCGTTGATGCCTCCAAACCACTGAGCAAACATGAACATCTCACCTTTGTCTTGAGTGATGGCACCGAACTGCGCTATCAGGATACCCGAAAATTTGGCCGTTTAGCACTGGTGAACAAGGAAAGTTATCGTCAGGATTTACCGCTTTGCAAGCTTGGTCCGGAGCCATGGGATGCCGATCCTAAGGCGATCTATGCAAGAATACACCAGAGCAATCTGCCGATTAAAACCTTGCTGTTGGATCAAACCATCATGACTGGAATCGGTAATATTTACGCCAATGAAATCTGTTTCACTCTAAAAATAAATCCTACCACCCCCGGCAAACGAGTCAGTAAAAAGCGGGTTGTTGAATTAATCGCCGTATCGAAAGAAATTCTGGCCCAGGCCATTGTCCAGGGTGGAACCACGATTCACTCTTTTGATGCCAACGGCATTACCGGATTATTTCAAATGCAGTTACAGGTGCATCTGCAAAAGGTCTGTCCCGTATGTAATGGGGCTGTCATCAAAAAAATGGTTCGCGGCAGAGGTACCTATTATTGTCCAACCTGCCAGAAAAAAAAGGGCTAGGATCGCATCGTTGCTATCCTGGCCCTTCTTCCTATATTTTGGCTTGATTATGGTTCTCTAAAACAGTTCGGTTTCGACCCGAATTCTTCGCCTTATACAAAGCACGATCTGCGCGATTCATAAGTGCATCAAAGTCAGCTATTTCATCGCTTAGCTCTGCAACACCGATACTGACTGTTACCCTGATGGACTTTTCCTCATAGGTTATCATCTTCTCCGCCACGGCTTTCCTAAACTCTTCAGCTTTATCAACCGCTTTCCCGGCATCAGTCTTTAACATCACCACAGCAAATTCTTCACCGCCAATACGAGCAACCAAGTCATGGCTGCGACAAGACTTAATCAAAATCTGGGCTAGCTCACTCAAGACCTCATCTCCCGTTTGATGACCATAGGTATCATTGATCATTTTGAAATGATCCAAATCAAGCATTAAAAATGAGATCGGCATTTGGTTTTCCTGACATTGCTCAAACAACTCATCAAATCGATTTTCGAACTCCCTCAGATTTGCTAGTTCGGTCAAATGATCGGTCGTAGCATCAATTTTCAACTGCCAGTAATTCCGTATATTCACTATAGAAAAATGTATATAACGGCATAGAAAATATGATGTAATGACGGTTGTACTCGTAAACATCATCGAGTTTACCATAAACAAATAGAAATTATTAAAAATCAGATAGCTGACAATCATGATGGTAATCGTTACTACCGTATTCATAATCAGAAATTTCTGACTACGATTCACTTTCAGATGAGACAGCGCTCCTAATAACACCCCACAAATCACGATCGACGTACTAACTATGATTGCATTGACATTGGCACCGGTCACCACGATGCGATAGAAAGCAATGATCACGGAGGTGATGATTGAAGAAATAAAACCGCCATACATTGCGGATAGATACATGACAACAAAACGAAAATCAAAAATGATCGTTCGCTCTGAATTAATAGGTACGGTTGACATTAAAAGTAATATACCAATCAATCCGCCGACAGTCCCTAAAACAAATCGGCGCATGATGACTGACTGATATTGGACTTTACTAGAACGCACAAATTCCAGGGTAATGCTAATGACTGCGACCAAGATGCTGAAGTTCTGAAAGAGTAATAAAGCCACAGTGACCTCCTGTATTATAATAGTTGATTTAAATCACCTTTTTTAGTATACGCTTATCTTTTTGATAATTCAATCACATTCTTTTGATAAATCAGACAATCTGAACATAAGATTTGATAATTAGGTAGATTTGAGTTTTAATGATTGACAATGGCTGCGAATAGATATAGAATATTAATATATTTTATACAATTTAATTGCGAAAGAAGGTCAAACTATGAGTGTATATCAGTTTTCAGTGAAAGATGCATATCAAAAGGAAATTTCCCTGAGTGACTACAAGGGAAACGTTTTATTGATCGTCAATACCGCTACCAAATGCGGATTGACCCCTCAGTATGCAGGGTTAGAGAAGCTATATGAATCTTACAATTCAAAAGGACTTGAGATTCTCGATTTTCCTTGTAATCAGTTTATGAATCAAGCTCCGGGCAGCGATGAAGAATTATCGGGGTTTTGCCAACTCAACTATGGAACGACTTTCAAAACATTCGCAAAAATTGACATCAACGGCGACACCGCTCACCCATTATATAAATTCTTAAAGTCAAAGCAGAGCAGCGAGGGTGATGAGGACAACAAAAAAGGATTCATCAGCAAACTGTTGAATCTAAAGAAATCTGCTAATACCGGTGAAATCAAATGGAATTTTACAAAATTTCTAATCGATCGCAACGGTGAAGTCATAGAGCGTTTCGCTCCGACTGTAAAACCGGAAGAACTGGCCTCTGCCATAGAAAGGATATTATGATATGTCCTACGAACAATTAAAACTTAAGAGTCAGCTGTGTTTCCCATTATATGCCGCTTCTCGAAAAATCATTCGTTTGTACAAACCACTGCTAGACCCACTAGGTATCACCTATACTCAGTTTTTAGTTTTACTGGTCCTTTGGGAAAAAGATGAGCAATATGTCAATGACATTGGAGAGAAACTGATTTTGGATTCCGGTACGCTCACTCCGCTTCTTAAGAAACTACAAACTGCCGGTTTGATCGAACGTAAGCGAAGCAAAAGCGATGAGCGCAATGTCATGATATCATTGACCGATAAAGGCAGGGAGTTGGAAGAAAAGACCAAAGACGTACCTGCACAAATCGGCGTGTGTCTGACCTTACCCAAAGAGAAACTCGGCGAATTGTACAACTTACTTTATGATTTTATTGATATGGATACCCTGGACTGCAAAGACGAAGAAAAAGAAGGCTAATTCAATTTTAGCCTTCTTTTTAGTCTATGAAGATTTTAACAATATCGCCTTCCGCAGATTCGACATTCACGATCTCACCGGTTGCGCCTTCTTCGATTGCTGCCATGATCATGTCCACATCGACACCCTTCATATCTACCGGATTACCGTCTATTTTCAACTGATTGGACAAATTGAGTCCAGCTTTAACCAGTGATGTCGGCACATTAATACGAACGACATCTCCTTTAGCACTATCTACAGTGACACGAAGCATCTTTCTGCCACCCGCCGGGTTCACGTTTATGACAGGTTGTACAGATTGAGTCGGATTGTTTTGAACACCCAATGCTTCCAATAATTTAATGCCATCCTCAACAGAAATCGTGCCTTCTTTAACCATTTGTAAGATTTGTTCTTTTGAGTTCATATTTTTTCCTTCTTTCTGTTTTTTTATTTACTTAAGCGATCAACAACATCCGTGAGTGTACATTGGTAATTGACATATCGGTCACTTATGATCGAGCCATCTTCAATAATTAACAGATGGGGGAACATGACAACGATGAATCTGGATATTTTTTTCTTTAACATAAGTTTTCCTCCTTTTTACTGACTCAGTCGATCGACGACTTCATTCAGTGTGCATTGATAATTAACATAGCGGTCATTGATTACTGAACCGTCTTCAAATAATGTCAGACGAGGCAGTAACCTGTGGATGATGTTGGAAAAGTTCCGCTTTTTCATTTTCCTCACCTCAGTTCTTTATTTCTTAATGAAAGCCAAAGCTTCGTCTACTGTCATTTCACCGGATTTGATCTTTGCCAGGACTTCGTCTTCATTGACCTTCGGTCTTGATACGCTAAATCCCATTTTCGCAATGATCGAATCCAAATTCTTCTTGACGGTTGGATACGAGATTTCTAATTCTCTTTCCATTTCTTTAATGTTGCCTTGGACACGGACAAACGTTTCTACAAAATACAACTCTTCTTTTGACAGATAACTGAAACGAGATAATGCAAATTCACCGGTTATTTCAGTATTGCATGTATGGCATGACAGTTTCGTACACAACAGTGATCCGCCACATACAGGACAAGTTCCAAATACTTCTTTTTTCATTTTTATTCCTCCTATCGGATATCGATCAGTACATAAGCATCGTCGGATTTAACTTCCACCAGCGTAAACGGTTCCATTGTTTTGAGTTCGGCAAATATTTCTTTCACCATTTTGATGATCGTTTCTTTGTTTTCCCTCAGATAACGCTGATTTTTTTCATCCATGTTTTTAACAAACTTAGTAGTCCACAGACCGAAGCGCACAAACGTGAGAGCCACTCCGAATCCTATGGATGGAAGGTTGATGTTATTGTCTTCTGTTTTAATCATAATCTTTATTTTGCTTGCCATACCTTCACCTCACCTATAGTTTAACTCATTTTTTTTATATGTCAATACTAAAATTAAATATTTTAATATTTATATTAATATTATTGATTATATAATGAATTATGGTACAAAAATAATAAAAAAGACGGCTTTTTACCGTCAAACTAGCTTAAAATGATCAATAAGATACCGCGCAACCCCGTCTTCTTCATTGCTAAACGCAAAATCATTTGATACGATGCGGGCATCTTCAGTGCCATTAGCCATACAAACACCCCATCCGACTTCTTTTAACATAGCAATATCGTTGCTCGTATCCCCAAATGCCATGACTTGTTCTAGACCATATCCATACTTTTTCGCATATCGCTGGATTGCCAATGCTTTCGATACACGACGATCCACAAACTCATACAAATCTGACTGCGTTTTAAATCCGTGATAATCCGTGGTCGGAAGCCTTTTGGCAAGAACCTCCAGCTCAGCCATCCGGTTTTCCTCAATCGATAGAATGAACTTATGAATCTTTGACTTCTTAACTTCAGATATCTCACACAGGTAAGGCTTAAGATGATGAAATCTCAACAAACGCTCAATGCCGTCGTTGATTTTATTGGTATACAAATAGCGCTGATCATAAATCGCAAAACTTACATCCAACGGCTTGAGATAAGAGAAGATTTCGATTGCACTTTGCATGTTTAATGTATACGTTTGTGACTCTACTTGATCTTTGCAATCCAACCAAGTGACACCGTTGTTTGTAACGACGACATCCACATACGATAGGATTTGTTGAGACTGAAGAGTACGAAGAACTGATTCCGTCGGCCGTCCGGTCGCAATACCAAAGGAAACTCCTTTTTGCTTCAACTTAGCAATTGTTTCTCTTGAAAGTTCAGTAATCGTTTTATCTTCCGTCAATAAGGTTCCATCCAAATCACACATCACCAACTTTACATCCATTAGAAGCTCCTCCAAATCATATCCATCAAGATGACCAATGTCGGCATGGTCACGATGGAAAACAAGGTCGAATGACATACATATCGTACAGCCTGAAAGTAATCCTTATCAAACTGCTGAGCCAATATCGCCACATTAAAACCCACCGGTGCACTCACCGCAATTAACGTCACCATCTTTATCATATAGTATTCATTGCTTACAAAAAGCAGTAATCCTCCTACGATCAATGGAATTATCATCAACCGGGAAATAGAGACTCCGACGATTTTCCAACTGTTAATCAAACTCAGCCACTGGATTTGAGCAAGATATGCTCCCAAGATCAACATAGCCAGCGGCGAGTTCATTCCTGAAATGATATTAAAGACATCCAATACAAATTTTGGCAAAGGGATTTGCATAAAGAAAATCGCTAAACCTCCTAAAATTCCCAAGATGATCGGATTAGTTATAATACGTTTCAATGATGTATGTGTCTGATCTCCGGTAATGACAACGATGCCCAATGTCCACTGGATCAATACCATGACCGCCAGATATGCGGATAAGTAAAACACAGCTTCCGTCCCTAAGGTGGCTTGCACTAAGGGGATACCCATAAAGCCGGCATTCGAATAGGTCGAAGAAAAATTTTCGATCCTTTCCTCTTTGTATATTACTTTAGAGATAAGTATCGATATACCGACCGATATCAATGCCAATGTCAAGGCAATCAACATATTAAATGCGCGCTGCGCAGTATATTCGACGGTGTATGCACGCATGATAATGATCGGGGTTACCACATACAATAAAATGGCTCCCATCTCCTTGCTGCCAACGGATGAAAGTCGTTTGATTTTAAACATCGTGTATCCCATCATCATCATGACGAACATTAAGGCGATTTGCCAAAACAGTATAAATCCAAGTTCCATCGTATTCTCCTGATTTCAATGTTTCCATTTTAACACAACAAATAAAAAGTTGCATGCGCGGACATGCAACTTTTAAGAAAGGATACGATACAAATGACAAGGGAATTCAATCAGAAATCGTTTCATGCTTGAAATCAACAAGATGATTTCGATTTTGGCTCATAAAACGGCTGTTTGAACATTTATATTATACACGAAGGAATGTTGAGTCGCACCAAGAAAGTGTTGAAACAAAACATGAATATTATTCGTGTTGTTTCATTGCCATGGAATCAAATCTTCCGAATTTAAACGCGAGGCATCAAAGCGGAAATGACCCAGAATCGGCTGTCTGTGCATAGCAGATTCCTCACGATTTAAACCGCCACCATGATGAATCAATAGCGGTAATCCATAGCGATCGCGCTTATCCGAAACGATACCTATATGATTGCCCCAAAATACGACGATATCTCCTGGTTGCCATTGTTCGACTTTTGTCAAATCCGGAGTTAACTCGATGGCTTTGCGCCGAAGATATATATAGAGATTGTTCACTCTTCTAAAATCAATCGCAGGGTCCGGTGTAGTGATTCGCCAATATGCATCGGCATTCTCAGCGATATCCTTATTGATCATCCGGCGCAGCGTGTATCCGGCCTCTTTGTAAGCCATCCAGATGACATCGGTACAAACGCCTTCTCCCTCAGGGGGATATGAATTCCAATAATACTTATCAACATAGGTTCTTAAACTATATGCGCCAACACGCGCACCCGTAACAAAATTTTGAACATCCGTGCGACCATCCTTATTATAGTCAAACTTTCCAACGAGTTCCTTGATGCCAAAATGTGAAGCTTTATAACTTCGATCCGGCAACAGATCCAATAAATCATGCCAGTGGGTACCATCAATCAATACATATCGAAAGTTTGGATAGAGTCCCTTATCCATCTCATCAAATTCCAACTGTAGAACTTCACTCAAACGGCTTTTATGGCCGTCCAACAAAATTCCGAATTTGCCATTGCCATACAAAATGACATCTCCCTGATCGAAATCATATCTATACCACGGATGATTCAGATAATCCATGGTGTTATTGAGGAAGTGCTGAGATAGAACGATCATGCGGTGATTTTTCATTTTACTCTGCTCGATCCACCTTGGGATCATCCGTATAAAATAAAAACTGCTAAAAAGGAAGATCCAGACAAGCATTGCCAAAATCGTTATATTCCTTCGTTGCAGTTTTCTGTTGATGCGTTTTTTCATAAAAATACTATATCGAAATTTGTGCAATTTTTCAAGAATATTACAAGAAACGTTGCACTTCCAGTGTGTACCCGTTGGGATCTTTCGTAAAAAAATGTTCGATTTGAAACTTTTGGGAAATTGAAGGTTCTTCGATAATTAACCACTGTTTCCAATCATGATACACCGTCCACACATCATCCACCACGAAAGTAATGATCGGACTTCTTTCCTGATTGATTACGGGCAGGTGCTCACAAAATCCCAGAAATGAAGTGTCTGTCAACTGATAAATATGGCACGACCCTTGGTCTTTGTACAAAGAAAAGCCAAGTTTATTGACATAAAAGTCATAACACTTCTTAAGATCCATTGTGCCATAAAAATGGATGGACGATTGAACGTCCATGATCAATGCTTGGAAATCAGCGCTACGGCCAAAAACAGAAACAACAACACAACGACACCAATCAAAACAATGAATGAATATGACATCATGGTATTCCCCTTTCTTATTCGAATTGAGACATAAACATTTGATAATAATAACCTTTTTCTTCCATCAGTGAATCATGTGTTCCTTTTTCAACAATGTTACCATCATTGACCACCAAAATCACATCGGCGTTTTTAATGGTGCTGAGCCGATGGGCAATGATAAAACATGTCTTGTTCTCCATCAGTTTGCGCATGGCCTTTTGAATCTTCATTTCCGTCCGAGTGTCAACGTTGCTGGTAGCTTCATCCAAAATAATCATCTTGCGATCTTGAAGCATTGCCCTGGCAATGGTAATTAATTGTTTCTGCCCTTTGGAAATATTGATGCCATCATCGGTAATAATCGTATCATAACCCAGCGGTAAACGCTCGATAAAATAGTGAATATTTACTTCTTTTGCTATCCGTATGACATCTTCCAATGTGGCATCCGGATGACCATAGGAAATATTTTCAAAAATCGAACCGTAGAATAACCATGAGTCTTGTAGCACCATGGCAAACTGCTCGCGCAAGTCCTTGCGTTTGGTCGTATGGATATCGATACCGTCAATCAAAATGCGTCCGCTATCAACATCGTAGAAACGCATGAGCAAGTTGATCATGGTCGTCTTCCCGGCTCCGGTCTGGCCGACGATTGCAACGATGCTGCCCGGTTTGACGTGAAGATTCAAATCTTTGATTACCGGAACACCTTGAATGTAACTAAAGTTGACATGTTCGAAAACGACTTCTCCCGTATCGGTTTTGGGGTATAACTGAGTAACCAAATCTTCGGTTTCGTTTTCACTTTCCAAAACACGGAATACACGTTCAGATGCGGCTAAGGTTGATTGTAATTCAGCGACGATATTGGCAGCTTCATTGATCGGTCCGGAAAACTTACGTGAGTAAAGCAAAAATGATGAAATATTCCCCAATGTAATATAGGTGAATAAGTATAGCAGTGATCCAAACAGACTGATCAACGCCATCGAAATATTGTTGATCAGTGAGATCGCCGGACCGGTCATGCTTCCATAATAATCCGCTTTGTAATACGCTTCCGATGCATCCAGGTTTTTCGCTTTGAAATCCTCAATCATCTTATCCTGTTGGCTATATGCCTTGATGGTCTTCTGACCTGAAATCGTTTCTTCGATAAATCCGTTCATATCACCCAATTTCCTTGAACGTATGCGAAAGAGCGGACGTGTCTTTTTGGCGAGGTAACGAGTCGTATAGATCGATGCAGGAATCGTAATTACAAAAATCAGTAATAGCAAGGGTGAGATGAAGGCCATCATCCCAAAGGCCCCGATGACCGTGATGATGCTGCCAAACAGTTGAACCACATCGGAAGACATGGATGTATTGATGGTATCAATGTCGTAGGACATCCGGCTGAGCATATCGCCGATTTGATGGCGATCAAAATAACTGACCGGCAAGGATGTGAATTTCTCAAACAAATCCTTGCGCATACTGACAACGATGCGCTGTGATATATAGATCATCAATATTTGCAATGCATACATCATTGCCGCCGAAAATGCATAGAATATGATCATTAATAAGATGACTTGTTGGATTTTTGGCCAAGTAAATGCAAAATCACCCAATTTGATATAGTCAATGACTTGTCCGGTCAAATAAGGTCCGATCAATTGTAAAGCATTGGCAGATACGGAAAGCACGATTGCCAAAATAAACAGCCAGCGCTGCGCTTTGATGTATTTCATCAGCTTCATCAGTGTTGCTTTGGTGTTTTGCGGTTTATCTATTGCATCACTAATTGGACCGCCACCCCCTCTAGGCATTGACATATTCCTTACCTCCTAACTGAAGTTCAACAAGTTCACGATATACATCGCACTCGCGATTAAGCTCTTCATGGGTACCCAAACCCACGATCCGCCCTTCTTCAATCACGAGAATCTTATCTGCATTGAGTACCGTAGACACCCGTTGAGCAATCAAAATGACCGTGGACATGCCGCTTTTACGTAATTGATTGCGTAAGGTCGCATCCGTCTTGTAATCAAGAGCGCTGGAAGCATCATCGAATATCAGTATTTCAGGATGATCTGCCAACGCCCTGGCAATCAACATCCGCTGACGTTGACCCCCGGAAAAATTCGCTCCGCCACGCAACACTTCTTGCTGATACTTTCCTTGAAGCTTATCAATAAATTCAGTAGCCTGTGCCATATTGGCCGCATCCATTAAGGATTCATCGTCGACCTGACGGCCAAAACGGATATTGTCCGAGACAGTCGATGAGAAGAGAACATCATTTTGAAGGACGACCCCAAACTTCGAACGCAGTTCTTTTATATCATACGATTTGATGTCTTTTCCATTGATCAAAATCTGACCGGAATCGACATCGTAAAACCTTAGTAACAATTGAGCAATCGTGGATTTACCGCTACCCGTCGATCCGATGATTCCGAATGTCTGATTGCGTTTGATTTCAAAGGATATATTTTCCAAATGATTTTTGGTTTTGTTATATGAGAAATCAACGTTTCGAAACTCGATATGCATATCGCTAGGGACAGCAACTGCATTAATAACCTCGAAAGCATCTTCGCGTTGTAGTATTTCAACGATCCGAATCGCGGAGGCATTAGCTCTTGAGTACATTAGGAAAATACGGTTTAAAGCCAAAAATGACATCAGTATCAGGGTGAAGTAGGTCAAAAAGGCGATGATGCTTCCTGTTTGACTTAATCCCTGACTGACGCGGATTGCCCCAAAGTACAATATCGTTATCAATCCCATATTTAACAACAGGTTCATCATTGGATTTAGCATCGACACGACATATCCGGCGGAACGTTCTTTTTTACTGACAGCCAGATTGACTTGTTCAAATTTTATTTGCTCATCTTTTTCTTTAGCCAACGCTTTGATTACTCTAATCCCCGCAATATTCTCGCGGACGATTCGAATCAGACTGTCCAGCTCTTTTTGTAATTGACTGTAATACGGCACACCGCGACGTGAGATAAAGTAAATGACCGCGATAATCAATGGCATCAAAGCAATCAACACCAATGCCAGATTCAAATCGATCATCACCATCAGAAAGATACTCCCGATCAACAGAATCGGAGCGCGCACACCAATGCGCTGTACGACGTTGAACATGCGGTATATATGATAGGTATCGGTGGTCATCCGTGATACCAAAGAAGGAATCTTGAATTCATCGACCGTACGATTGGAGAAGTTCATGATTTTCGTATACCCGTCATCTCTCAGTGTCTTGATGGCATCGCTCGATATTCGGGCAGCCATGCGGTTGGCGATGACGTTTCCGATAAACGCAATGGCAGAACTGATGAGCATAAGCACACCAAAGATGATGATCGCACCGACGTCCTCCGTTGGAATGATGGTATCAATGACGTAGGCAAGCAACCACGGTAAAAACAATTCCATCAACGTCGCACCGCTTTTGACAAGCAGGTTGACGATCAGTTTATATTTGTAGGGATTCAGATAAGATAGTACGATTCTCATAAATTTACTCCCCACTCTTTAAGCAACAGTGCCCTGTTTTTCAGTTTCTCAAGTAAAGAAACGAGTTGTTTCTCTTCTTCTTCGCTAAACTCTTCCATCAAAAAAGCTCGTTCCCGAATGATGATCTCGCGGACTTCCTCATAAATCTTCAATGCTTTTTCACTCGGATACAACAAAATATAGCGATTGTCAGAAGGATTGGCAGTTCGGTATATATATTCTTTGTCCAACATTGAAGTCAGCCCACGAGCCACATTGCTTTTATCGATGTGCATGTTCTTCGTGAGTTGTTCCTGTGATATACCCGGGTTTCGACATATCTCTATCAAATAGCTGTATTGATAGCCACTTAAATCAAACTTCTTAAAAGCTTCGTTTCGAAAGGATATATTGCATCGTTCAATGATGCTGATGTTTTTGATGATTGGTAGCATAGGACCTCCAATAGTTGCGTGCGCAACTATTATACGAAAAAAAAACAGCAAATGCAACCTCAGGACAATGCAATGATCAAAACCGCCCCAAAATAGGTGACTACATTGATAAGTTTAATAATTCTTGGGCATTTCGGATAGAAATACCAAAAGATTAAGCAAACATCACTCAGTGTGAAAATAAGTATGCCCAACATTAATAAAGGGTTAAGTTTATAATGTAAGATTGCTAATGCACAAAGAATGCCCAAGGTGTAACAATACATTATCAATATGCCAAATAGTCCGCGGAAATTGATGGTCGAGAATCCTTTTTTTATTATCAAAAGCAGTACTACTAAGATCAAACCGAAAAGCAAAGCCAAGTAACTAAATCCATATTGAGTAATCAAACAGAATATCAAGCTGATATGACCTAACCAAAAGGATGCCAGCCCCCACTGTAACCATCGCTTCACTTTTCCGCCATCCGCAAAGGCAAGCAACACATCACCGATAAAAAATAGGACAAGTGTTATCATAATCATCGGTTGATCATTGTAAAATCCGATCAGAACAAACAGTGTGGCCGTGATGATTTTGATCCATCGGTAAACTGTCTGTGGGAGTTGCCAAAGTACAGTTATCATGAGTATTGACCAACTGATCAGATATAGGGTGATGAGTGTTATCATAGATTTCCTCTACGATAATTATAGCATTGAATATTGAATTTTTTAGTTAGAGTAAGCCTTAAGTTGGGATCTTGCCAATTTATCAACAATGCGGTTTTTTTCATCATCCGAGTGTGCCTTAACTTTTACGAAAATAATCTCTATGCTGCTTCTAGCATTTTCAATGTAATTTGCATATCTGATAAAGTCTGGACATACTTTTGAGCGGGTCATTATATTTTCAACATGTGAGAAAAAATCAACACCCGTCCAATCATGATAGATCACTAAGTGTGTGAATCCATTTGAAATTGCTGCCTTTATTGCAGTCTTTACAGCAATCATTTCAGCAATGTTTGAACCGTGCTTTCTCTGTGCCTTCAACTTCTTACCAAAAAATATCCGATATGGTCGTTTACTTGATCCATCAAATAGTACAATAGCACAACCCATAGTGTATGTCTTTGAATTGTAACTACCATCTGTGTAAACCACTCCCTTTTTCACTTTCATCTTGAATTCCGTGTGTAAATCTTTTACTGATTTACACATTGTTTCCTTTCTTTTCAAATTTGAATTGTGATTGTCTGCAATAACTTTTTGATTACTTGATTCTCATTTAGGCCTTTTAACAAAAAAACCATTAGTCAACGGATGATTGAAACAATCATCTGAAAACTAATGGTTACATGTATCATGCCAAGGTCAGACAGAAATATTCTTGCCCTTAAGACCTTGAGGAATAGGGACAAAGTCTTTTCTATTCCGCACCTGGCGAACGATATATTCGCCTATTTGTTTTTTTAATCTTATCATAAAAATTTTAGACAATAAATACTCCTTTACAAAATAGTAACAATATTTGAACATAAAAAGCCTTTATGAAAAGGCTTTGGTCATCACTTTTATTCTTCTATACTAATTGCCAAAAACTATAACGACCTCTTCAAATCCCATAAGACCCAAAATACTTTCCAATATAAGTTTTGCATTGTCTTCGGCTTTTACTAGAATACCGCTTTCAATGGCTTGTTTTTCCAATCGTACACGAAACTCATTCAATGTTTTAAGAGTATCCTCATTATTGACACGATTGAATAACCCATCTTTTTCATCGTACGCACTATACTCCAGAATTTCTTTCGATGTGATTTTTGCATTGTCCAACGTTAACACAATTTTCTTACCCGAGATTAGTATATCCTTTTCTGATAGTGAGGCAAGATCGATTCCGGACTGTACTTTAGCCTTCACCACAAAGATAAAAGACTTTGCTGTAAAAGGAATTTCTATGTTATTTATTTTTATAGCCTCTCTGTAATCCAAAATTTCATTGAAATACATTTCAACTGTATCCAAATGAGATATCTGTTTGATTTCAGTCAAAACACCAGAAACACCTATTTCAGATTCCCTGACGAGCTTGATGTTAAAAAGGTTCTGTGCAAAAATACCAACAAAAATAGCCACAACGACGATGGTTAATAACTTAATCATGCTAAACAATGTCATTTTTTTCATGATTTCATCTCCTAAACTAACTTCATTATGGCATGTTTCACAGTATTTGTATGTAAACCATTGCAAATGCATCCATATATGCATTTCTTTAACCCAATATTTCTTCCTTCATAGTACCAATGGTTGCCTTAACATTGAATCCCCATGGAATTGTTGTAAAATGGTAATAGGAGGATTTTTATGGACAACTTTAAATTTCATGTGTATACCGAGATATTTTTCGGTAAAGGAGAAATCAAGAATTTACCTGCAACATTGGGTAAGTATGGCAAGAATGTCTTATTTGCCTATGGAGGCGGAAGTATTAAGAAAAACGGAATCTATGAGCAAGTGATGGAATTGTTGTCGGAAACATTCAACGTCGTGGAATTTGCGAATATTGAGCCCAACCCGACTTTGGATTCAGTCAAACGAGGCGTCGCATTGTGTCGTAATCATTCCATTGATGTGATATTAGCGGTTGGAGGCGGAAGTGTCATTGACTGTACCAAAGCCGTAGCCGCTGCCCGATACTACGAAGGTGATCCGTGGGATTTGGTGTTGGATTCTAGAAAGATCACAAAGGCTTTACCCATCGTAACTGTACTGACGATGGCCGGTACCGGCTCAGAGATGAATCGCGGTTCGGTCATCACCAATAAAGAAAAAATGTTGAAGCTAGGTATGGGTGCACCGGTGACCATGCCACAGGCAACCGTTATCGATCCGACTTACCTGTTCACCTTACCACCCATTCAAACGGCGGCAGGAGCAGCAGATACCTTCTCTCACGTTTTGGAGAGTTACTTTAAAAAGGGTGAGGATGCTTTTATTCAAGATAAGATGTCAGAAGCTGTGATGCTTACCGTAATCAAATATGCGCCGATCGCAATCAAAGAGCCGGAAAATTATGCAGCTCGTGCCAATCTGGCTTGGGCAAGTTCCTTAGCGCTCAATGGTTTGACGGGCAATGGTAAATCCGGTGCCTGGTCGATTCATGCCATCGAGCATGAACTAAGTGCATATTATGATTTGACGCATGGCGTTGGATTGGCAATTCTGATACCAGCTTGGCTAAAGCACATTTTAAATGAACAATCGGTCGATCGTATTGCTGCATTGGGAGTCAATGTCTTCAAGATTTCCGACCAGCAAGATAAATTTGAAATTGCTAAAAAGACCATTGGGGCGATGGAACAGTTCTTTGCTTCCTTAGGTATTCCGATGCGATTAACAGATGTGGGAATCGATGAGGAAAAATTCGAACTCATGGCAGAAAAAGCCGTAAAATATGGTGCATTGAAACATGCCTATGTGCCGATGACTAAGGAAGATGTCATTCAAATCTATCAATTATGTAAATAAGCGGGTCTCCCCGCTTATTTTTCTTTGATCCACACTTCTTCGACTTCACCGATGATCATGGTATGAATATCCCCGTTGGGATACATTTTTCGTTTGATATCCTCATCGATTTTCTTCTCATCGAGTGGTTGAGTCATGATTTTTTTGCACTTGATGATCAGTTCGGCATCATCGAAATACAATGCTCCCTTGTCAATATGATAAGGGATCCCGCATTCCTTCAGTTTATCTCTTTCGCGACCACTGATTGAACCCAGATAGTTTAATACCGGACGATGCTGTTGAGAAAAAAAGGACAGGGTAAAATGACTGTCACTTTCTAGAAGTTGATGCGTATATCGACTCGGACGTACATATATCGTTGCGATCGGCCGGTTCCATAACGTACCGATCGAGCCCCAGCTAGCCGTCATAGCATTGACTTTATTTTTAGCCACACCAATCAAGCACCACTGATAGTTAAATAGGGAGAAGGATGAGACATTGAGCTCGGATAAATGGATTTGTTTCATGGGTCACCTCGACTATATCCCTATTTTAACACAAAAGGCACATTTCTGTGCCTAAGGTTGAATTTTGAAAGTAACAACTCCGCTCGTCATCGATACCCGGTAATCATCTCGTCCGCTTTGATATTTGTATGGTGAACTTGAGGAGGCTTGCGGCCAGTTAGCATTGAACATTCCTGAAGTTTTTTCAACAGTAACCTCGAAGTCTGCTTCTTTGACAAATGTCATTTCAATCAGACCCGAAGTCATATTGATATCCAAATCAGCCGGTGCGATTTCAAGCAGATTTGCACGGATACGACCACTGGTCATGACCGCTTTGAAACGTTCACCTACGACGCCATTAAACGAAGTGTCTCCGGAGGTCATTTTGAGATTTAAATTGTCCGTTACCACTTGATCGATTTTCAGGTTACCGCTCGTAACATCGATAAACAGTTCTTCACTTGTTGTATTTCTAATATCGAAATTCCCGGAAGTTGCCTTTAAATTTAGCTTTTTAACTTGCAGGTTTTCGATGATATACTCTCCGGAAGTAGAATCCATGACAAGTTCTTCATAAAGTTTCTCCGGAAGATACAATTCCAGATAGCTGCTTGGCGTAAAGAAGGTAAAGATGTTCCAAATGGATTTGACACGGCTTTTGATGGTTAATTTACCATTTTTTACGGTAACATCTACCCATTGTTTCATATCCAAGTCATATTGCGATTTTTCGACCAATTGAAGTCTTCCGTCGGTCGCCTTTTTAATGTGAACACCACCGGCAATCCACTCGATTGAAATCGAGGTGACTTCGTCATTGATCGTACGTTGTTGTAATTGTTTCATTTCTCCTTTAATAGGATTAAAATTTGTAAACGGGTTGCTGCCTTGTGCAAAGATGAAGAATATGGCTACCGCGCCGGCAAGAACGAATGTCCAGACAACAGCAGTCAATAATGCAACTGTACGCCTACTCATCTTTTTGTCCCATCAAGTACAAAGCTTTGATAATGTT
>PGZW01000036.1 GCA_002841515.1 Firmicutes bacterium HGW-Firmicutes-19
CATTTAAACAAAACCTTTCATCATGCGTTGATCCCCATCCCTAATCAACATCTTAATGTCGTGATTTTGATGGATCTGACTGAAGAAAAGAATAAAGAGCGTAAGATTAAGGATTACCGTCACCAAATCATGGAGATCACTCAGAAAGTCATTGATGAGCAAATGCGGACCGTTCAAGAAATAGCATCCCTTCTGGGCGAAACGACAGCGAAAAGTAAGATCGCTTTGACACAACTTAAGAGAACAGTTGAGGAAGAATCCCAATGAGAGTCGCTGTCGATGCTTACTATCAGTCACTAAACAAATATAGTGAAGAGTTGTGTGGGGATCGGGTCGCAATCGTGCATACTCCCCAATCATTTGTTTGTGTTTTGGCAGATGGCTTGGGCAGTGGGGTCAAAGCCAACATCCTGGCTACACTGACATCTACCATTTTGGCTGAAATGCTGAAAAACGGAATAGAACTTCATGAAGCCGTCTATACGCTGACATCAACATTACCAACATGTAAAGAGCGTCAGGTTGCCTATAGTACATTTTCAACGTTACAAGTTTTTAACAATGGTGATGCGGTCCTTATCGAATTTGACAATCCCAAAGCCATTATCTTGCGAAACGGAAGAGAAGTCGAAGTTGTTAAACATACCATTCATATTCAAAACCGTCTAGTTGTGGAAAGTCGGTTCAAGTGTTATCCAAACGATTTGATCGTACTCGTGTCGGATGGCGTCTTGCATGCCGGACTTGGCACGATTCTAAATTTTGGTTGGAAGCGCAAAGATGTTGTCGGACATTTACGAATGACAATGCGCAAGGAAGATAAAGCTAGGGATATCGGTGAGAATCTTATGATCGTCGTTAACGATCTCTATCAAAATCAACCGATGGATGATTCAACGGTTCTTGTTGCCCGTATCGTAGATCGGACCAGGACCGTCGTCATGGTCGGTCCTCCAAAAAGCGTCAATGATGATCAAGGCGCCGTCATGAAGCTATTATCTGCGGACGGCAAGAAAATCGTATGCGGAGGTACTACGGCTCAAATCGTAGCCCGGTTTTTAAAGGAAGATATCCGATTGGAGGAGAATATTTCACTTAATAGTGATTTACCTCCGACGGCAAATATCAAAGGAATCGACTTGGTCACCGAAGGCGTTCTGACATTAGGAAGAGTCGTTGACTTGCTGGTTGACTGTGTGTCATCGAAGCAACAACTCGATCATTTATGCAGCATCGAAGCGAAAGACGGAGCGATCAAAATGGTTCAGATGTTGTTGTCCGAATGTTCGGAAATCGTATTTCTGGCGGGGCTTGCGGATAACCCGGCTCATAGTCAGGTTGCATACTCGCCACTCTCTTTGCGCTTTAAAGTCCGCCTTATTGAACGCATAGCTGAGCACTTAAGAGCGCTAGGTAAAGTCGTATCCGTTGTTCAATGTTAGTCTGCCACAGGCAGACTTTTACTTTGGTTGTGGTGTGAAAAAAATCTGAAAATGATATAATAGACGTGAACCTGCAAATGAGGTGATTTTGTGCGTATCGGACAGTCTACGGACATCCACGCTTTTATCGAAGGACGACCGCTGATTTTAGGTGGTGTAACCATTGAACATCCATGGGGATTATTGGGGCATTCGGATGCGGATGTGCTTTTGCATGCGATTTGTGAGGCAATCATCGGAGCCATGGGACTGGGAGATATCGGGAAGCATTTTCAGGATACAGATCCTTCGTATAAAGGAATATCGTCGATGATCCTGTTGGAAAAGACATGGCAGCTGATGAATAGTGAAGGTTATCAATTGGTCAACCTGGACAGTTTGATTTTGATAGAAAAGCCTAAAATCGCACCGTATATCGAAGAAATGAAGAGAAACATTTCATCGGCATTGCGTTGTGATGACCGTCAAGTCAATGTTAAAGCCACCCGAGGTGAAAAACTTGGATTTGTCGGCCGCCAGGAAGGCGTGATGGCACAAGCCATCGTATTATTAGAGAGGAAAGCGTAGATATGAAAAAAGTTCGTGTGCGTTATGCACCCAGTCCGACGGGTCATTTACACATTGGGAATGCGCGTACCGCATTGTTTAATTATTTGTTCGCCAAACATTACGAGGGAGACTTTGTTTTACGCATAGAAGATACCGATATCGAACGCAATGTTGAGGGTGGCGAAGAGTCTCAGTTATATTATATGCACTGGCTTGGGATCGATCCGGATGAATCTCCGAAAAATCCCGGAGCTTATGGTCCCTACCGTCAAATGGAACGGTTGGACATCTACAGAAAACATACCGATTGGCTGATTGAAAAAGGGTATGCATACAAGTGTTATTGTACATCGGAAGAATTGGATGAAGATTATCAAAAGCAAGTGGAAGCTGGTTTCGCCGCAACACGGTATAATCGAAAATGCTTGCATTTGAGTAAAGAGCAGCGGGATGAAAATGAACACCAGCAATTGCCTTATACCGTTCGAATCCGGGTTCCTGAAAATGACACCTATACTTTTCATGATATGATTCGCGGTGACGTGACTTTTGAGGCGAAGGATATCGGTGACTGGGTATTGGTGAAGGCTAACGGAATACCGACGTATAATTACGCGGTCGTCATCGATGATCATCTGATGGCCATCACACATGTTTTCCGCGGTGAAGAGCATCTTTCCAATACACCGAAGCAATTGATGTTGTATCGGATGTTTGGCTGGGAAGAACCACAGTTTGCTCATATGACGTTGATCGTCAATGAGCAACGTAAAAAATTGTCGAAGCGCGATAATTCAATTATGCAATATATGAGTCAATACAAAGACTTGGGTTACTTGCCTCAAGCCATGTTTAACTTTATGGCATTGTTGGGGTGGTCCCCGGAAGGCGAACAAGAAATTTATTCGCCTCAAGAGTTAATTAAGGTGTTTGATGAGAAGCGTCTTTCAAAGTCGCCATCAATGTTTGATAAGCAAAAGCTGACTTGGGTCAATAACCGATACATCAAGGAATTGCCATTGGCGGATGTCGTGGCGTTGTGTAAGCCGTTTTTAGAAAAAGAGTTTGACTTAAGCAGTTGCAGTGACGAATGGATTGAGAAGTTGGTCGCATTGTTCCATGATCAGTTGTCGTACGGTCATCAGATCACGGAATTAGCTCGTCAGTTCTTTATTGCTCCGGACGTTTTGGAAGATGACACAAAAGAAGCTTTGGCGTGGGAAACGACGCCGGTGATTGCAAAAGCATTTTTAGAGCATTTACCCCAGGAGTGGACGGTAGATAACTTGAAGCTGACGATGGATACTGTTAAAAATGAAACAAAAATAAAAGGGAAGCCGCTGTTTATGGGATTGCGTGCAGCGACGACCGGTCAGTGTCACGGTCCAGATCTGATGAGCACGATCTTTTTGTTGGGAAAAGAAGAAGTCAGTAAACGATTAGGCAAAATATAATCCAAAGAGCAGGAGGTGGTCGCATGTTTGAGTTGTTGGCAGAGAAGAAGGTCATGCGTGACCCGATTCATGAATACATCCACATTCAATACAAGGTCATTTGGGATAGCATAGATTCACCGGAATTTCAGCGTTTGCGTCGGATCCATCAGCTAGGACCAACCTTTCAAGTGTATCATACGGCTGAACATTCCCGTTTTTCTCATTCATTGGGTGTATATGAAATCGTTCGCCGGATGGTTGAGGAAGTGGAAGGTGTTAAGGAGCATTTAAGTGAGTTTGAGCGTGTGGCTGTGATGCTTGCGGGATTACTACATGATCTTGGTCATGGTCCGTTCTCGCATGCGTTTGAGTTGATTCAAAATCATCATCATGAATATTACACCGGGCAGATATTGCTGGGTGAGAGTAAGATCCATCAAATATTGGCGGATGCGGATGTAAATCTTCCCAAAGCCATCGCGGATATCATTGCTCACCGTCATCCTAACAAACTGTTGACACAAATGATTTCGGGTCAATTGGACGCTGATCGCATGGACTATTTGTTGCGTGATGCCTATTTCACCGGGACAAGTTACGGACAGTTTGATCTAGAGCGCATCCTTCGAACCCTGCGCGTTGCAGATGACAAGTTGGTCGTTAAGGAGAGCGGGATTCATACGGTGGAAGACTATATCATGGCACGCTATCATATGTACTGGCAGGTGTATTATCATCCGGTATCAAGAAGTTTTGAGGCAGTTCTGACGAGCTTTTTCAGAAGGATGAAGGACTTGTATCATAACAACCCGATATCTCTTGCGGGGTATGATATGTTTACTCCATTTTTAAGAGATGATATCGTCAGTATCGAAGATTATGTGGCAATGGATGAGCCGGCATTTATGTACGGGATGTCTATGTGTAAGAAACATCCAGACAAAATTTTATCTGATTTGGCGCGGCGACTTTTAACACGCGACCTATTTGGCTATTTGGATATCGATAACGAAAAAACAATTGTTGAAATGAAGAAAAAAGTTGAAGCTTGCGGGTTTGACTCTGAGTACTATCTGACGGTCGACCGTGCCAAGCAACAACCTTATCAACCTTACCGAGGCAAAGAGAGTTCGCTGATCTGGGTCATGTTGAAAGACGGGCGAATCCGTGAATTATCGGATGTTTCGGTCATCGTTCAGGCAATCGTAAAAGGTGAAGATAAAAGCGACAGAAAAATGTTTTTTCCAAAAACATGCATTGAGGTAAGTAATGAACAATGAATTACAACGAAGAAGAGAACAGTTACTATCCGATTTACCGTTAAACGGAATGGTGGTGCTGATTGCTGGAAAGGGTGTCAAGCGTTCGGCAGATGCGGACTTTCCGTTTACTGTTAATCATAATTTTGCATATTTGACGAATATCAACGAACCAGATGCTATTCTGATGATGATTAAACTCGCACATCGTACGTCTGTGACGTTATTTATCCGAGATATTGACCTTACTTTGCAAAAGTGGAATGGAAAATATATTTCAATTGAAAAAGCCAAGGAAGTGAGTCAAATTGATTCGGTAATGTACGTTTCAGCCTTTGAATCCTCTTTTATGTCGCAGCTTACCCGTGCGGGGGTTAATCGGCTATTTTTAGATCTTGAGCGATTGAACATGACAGATCGTCCTTTAGCCGGCGAGTTGTTTGCAAAGAAAATCAAAGAGACCCACCCGGCATTAATGATAGAGAATATTTATCCTGCAATCGCTAAAATGCGTACAGTAAAGTCCGATGCGGAAGTCAAAAAGATTGAAGATAGCATATCGATTACAAAGAATGCGTTTGAGCGTATGCTCAAACATGCAAAGACGTTAACTTCTGAATTTGAGCTGCAAGCAGAGTTTGAGTATGAACTGAAGCGAAAGGGAGCATCCCCGGCATTTGATATGATCGTTGCAGGGGGTGTGCGCGCGACGGTACTGCATTATGTGGAGAATGATGAATCATTGGCTGAAGATCAACTGGTATTGTGCGATATGGGTGCATCAAAGAATTTTTACAACTCAGATATAACTCGTACCTTCCCGAAATCCGGAAAGTTCAGTGATCGTCAGAAATTGCTTTATAACATCGTGCTTGAAGCCATGGATGCGGTATTTGAGCGTATAAAACCGGGTGTCATGTTAAAAGAATTGAATGATGCAGTACTTTCTGTTTATGAAAAGAGATTAAAAGATATCGGTCTGATCAATGATCGAAAGGAGATATCCAATTACTATTATCACGGAGTTTCCCATTTCTTGGGAATGGATGTGCATGATGTCGGTCAAACTGAGAATATGGTATTGGTTGCCGGAAATGTTATAACGGTTGAACCCGGGTTGTATATCGAGGCAGAGTCAATCGGAATCCGTATTGAAGATGACGTGTTGGTTACCGAGGAAGGTTATTTAAATCTGAGTGAATGCATTGTTAAGACTACGGATGAAATTGAAGGTTTGATGAGTAACGGCTGAAAAGCCGTTTTCTTTCTATTCAAATCATATAGAAGCGAAAACGCTTTAATTCTCGTTTGCATTTGATAATGTGGGCTTGATTAATCACGTGCCTGTAAATTATCACTGATTTAGATTGGTTTCGCTATAATACTCTTGACAATCATTGACGTTTCTATATAATTCAAGAAGAAAAAGGTATGATATGAAACACTTGCATCCTGTCATCTGTAGAGTTACGCGCAAGTCCGTCAATGACGGAAAAAGCGAAGTCATTCATCTGGGTAAAGCTTATCTTTCCCAGTTTTCCGACGGGATTTCATTGGTATATCATGAATCTGCCAACGAAGAAAATTGTAAGGTCACTTTGGAAGTCAATGATGAAATCATCACTTGCCTTCGTCAAGGCGAGTCAGTCACAATGTGCACTTGGCAAAACCTTGTGCCTACTTCGATTTCGATCAAAACAGCATTTGGCCAGCATTTCTTCAATGTCATGACTTATCAAGTCGTGATAGAGCGGGAATTGATTTTGGTTGATTATGAATTGTTGGTTGATAAAGACGTCATCGACCGTATTGAAATGAAGTGGGAGATAAAGGAGGAAATCCATGAATCAAATTGAACAAAATCTTAAGACGATGATTCAGTCAACCGTGAAAAACGTGTTTGATCATGAGTTGTCGTTGGATGATATCGTCATTGAGTTGCCCAAGGATAAAGCACATGGAGATTATGCGACCAATGTGGCTATGAGATTGACTAAGGTTCTTAAAAAGAATCCTAAAGAAGTAGCATTCGCATTGTTGAATGGATTTGATTATACGGTGGCTGATGTCGAAAAGGCAGAAATCGCTGGCCCGGGATTTATCAATTTCTTTATTCTAAAAGGCTCTTTGGCTCAGCTGATCGGAAAAATCGTGGAAGCCGGGGATGATTATGGCAAGACCAATACCGGAAACGGGCTTAAGGTCAATGTTGAATATGTATCCGCAAATCCGACAGGTGATTTACACCCGGGACATGCCCGTGGTGCTGCGATTGGTGATGCGGTCACGCGGATCATGAAGTTTGCGGGGTTTGATGTTACCCGCGAATTCTATGTCAACGATGCTGGCAATCAAATCAACAACATGGCACTGTCTCTTCAAGCTCGTTACTATCAGGCCTGCGGGATAGATTTGCCTTTACCTCAAGACGGTTATTACGGAAAAGATCTGGTTGAAATCGCCGCAACTCTAAAATCTGAAATCGGTGATGCAAAGTCAAAGGAAGATCCTCAGGATAACATAGTATTCTTTAAGGAATACGGACTTGTGGCTGAACTTCAGAAATTGAAGGATGACTTGAAATTGTTTCGGGTAGAGTTTGATGTGTATACATCTGAACAAAGCATTTATGATCGCGGATTGGTTGAAAAAGCGTTACAGCAGTTGATGGACAACGGGATGACCTACGTCCATGAAGATGCGGTTTGGCTCAAAACGACGCAGTTTGGTGATGATAAAGATCGCGTACTGGTACGAGGGAATGGATTGTATACCTACCTGATGCCAGACATCGCTTATCACTTAAATAAGAAGGATCGCGGATTTAAAAAGCTGGTTGATTTTCTAGGTGCGGACCATCATGGTTATATCATGCGATTAAAAGCAGCGATTCAGGCGTTAGGGTATCCTGCGGAGGATTTGGATGTTGATATCATTCAGATGGCGCGAATGATCAAAGACGGTGAAGAGTTCAAAATGTCCAAACGGACCGGTAAGGCCGTTGCGCTGAAAGATTTGATTGAAACAGCCGGAGTCGATGCGATTCGATATTTCTTTGTTTCGCGGGCAGCAGATACGCATATGGACTTGGATTTGGACATGGCGACTAAGCAATCCAATGAGAATCCGGTGTATTATGCACAATATGCCCATGCCCGATTGTGTTCCATTTTGCGTCAACAAGAAAAAATCGTTCCATCGAATCATTTTGAGTTGATTAATCACGAAAAAGAAGTAGAATTATTAAAGCAACTAAATGAGTTTCCGTCGGTAGTTGCGGATAGTGCGAGTACTCGCCAACCGCATAAACTGTGTAATTATATTCAAAGACTTGCGCAATTGTTCCATAGTTTCTATAATGAATGCTATGTATTGGATATGGAAAAGCCGGAATTGTCGGCGCAGCGTCTGGCATTGGTGAAGGCAGTTCAAATCACCTTGCACAATGCATTGAATCTAATCGGAGTTGAACCTGTTGAACGGATGTAGCCATGGGGAGGAAAAGATGAGTAATAAGTCGATGACAGATATTGCATATGACTATATGCAAAATAAAAACGGAGTTCCTTTTACGGTACTGTGGTCCGAGGTATGTACGCGCTTAGCTTTTACGCAATCTCAAGCGGAAAACAAGATCGCCCAATTTTATTCAGCGATGATGTTGGATACTCGCTTTACCGCGTTGCCGGACAATAAGTGGGATTTGCGGAAGAATTATAAGTACAAAGATACTCACTTTGACACAAGTGCCATTTTGATTGATGATGATGTTGATTTGTTTGATGATGTCAGTGAAGATTCTGATGAAGCTGAAGAAGATGATGATTATGATGGGTATGTCGATGAAATTGAAGAGGAGACCTTCTGATTTCCCTTGAAACGATGTGTCTCATCTGTTAGAATAATAAAGGGCAGAGCGTCCCCTGGTTTTAGGGGGCGCTTTTTATTTTTATTTTAAAAAGAGAGGTATCCTATGGCTAAATACATATTTGTTACCGGTGGAGTTGTATCCGGTATTGGAAAAGGAATTATAGCAACGTCTTTGGGACGTTTACTTAAAAACCGTGGATTAAAGATTTTCATGCAGAAATTTGATCCCTATATCAATGTTGATCCAGGCACGATGTCACCTTATCAGCATGGAGAAGTCTTTGTGACAAAGGATGGAGCTGAAACAGATCTTGACCTAGGTCATTACGAACGTTTTACGGATGAAGAACTGACGCAAAATGCCAGCATTACTGCCGGTCGTGTCTATATGAATGTCATTACTAAAGAGCGTAGGGGAGATTATTTAGGCGCAACTGTCCAAGTAATTCCGCACATCACAGATGAAATCAAGTCAAAAGTTTACGAAGCGGCGAGGGAATCCGGTGCTGATGTCGTTATTACAGAGATTGGCGGAACTGTCGGGGACATCGAATCACTTCCATTTTTAGAGGCCGCTAGGCAAGTTCATTCTGATAATGAAAGAGATGATGTGGTATTTATTCATACGACCTTGATCCCAAAAGTTCCGGCGAGCAATGAAATGAAGACCAAACCGACGCAACACAGTTTCAAAGAGCTTATGTCATTGGGAATCAAACCGAATATCATCGTGACTCGTTCGGATGAAGCGTTGACTCCGGATATGAAGAAGAAAATCGCGTTATTCTGCGATGTTCGTGAGCATGCGATCATTGAATCCAGAAATTTTGATAATATTTACGAAATACCTCTATCCTTTCAGCAACAAGGTTTTGATGACTATGTCGTTCATAAACTATCGCTTGACGTTCCGAAGGCTGATATGACGGAGTGGCAAGCCATGATTGATATGGCTAAAAACTTACCTCACACAGTGACGATTGGATTGGTCGGTAAATATGTTCAGTTGCATGATGCTTATTTGTCTGTTGCAGAGTCGCTAAAGCATGCGGGTTATCCGGTAGGTGCGAAAATCGATATTCGTTGGATCAATTCAGAGGAACTAAGTCCTGAAAATATCACCAAGCATTTAGAAGGTGTCGACGGTATTTTGGTTCCTGGCGGATTCGGTGGACGCGGAATCGAAGGAAAGATCGCTGCTGCTAAATATGCCCGTGAAAATAAAGTACCGTATTTTGGCATATGTCTGGGTATGCAAATCGCTATGATTGAATATGCCCGCAATGTGTGCGGTATTTCATCCGCTAATTCTCAAGAGTGGGATCCTCAGTCTTCTGAGCAAGTCATTCATCTGATGCCGGATCAAAATGGTGTCGTAAATATGGGTGGAACGTTGCGATTAGGAAATTGGCCATGTGTGATCAGCGAAGGTTCAAAGACTCATTCTGTATATCAGAGTGCAAATATACTCGAGCGACATCGTCACCGCTACGAATTTAACAATAAATATCGGTCAATCATGGAAGAAAAAGGCATTGTTTTCAGTGGTGTTTCACCGGATGGACGTTTGGTTGAGATCGTTGAAATAAAGGATCATCCTTGGTTTGTGGGCTGTCAGTTCCATCCGGAATTCAAATCACGTCCGAACCGGGCTCATCCGCTGTTCTATGGATTTGTGCGCGCGTCTTTCAATTTCTCAAAAAATGTCGTAAAATAAGGGTTGATAAAAGGAGGATTACAAGATGGGTTTAGTATCTACGAAAGAAATGTTTAAAAAAGCCTATGAAGGCGGTTATGCTATCGGTGCTTTTAATGTCAATAACATGGAAATCATTCAGGCAATCGTTGAAGCTGCAAACGAATTGAAGTCTCCGGTCATTTTACAGGTATCCTCGGGGGCCCGTAAATATGCCAATCCAACGTATTTGACAAAGCTGGTTGAGGCAGCAGTATTGGAAAGCGATATTCCGATTGCATTGCATTTAGATCATGGTGATACGTTTGAATTGTGTAAACAATGCATTGATTCCGGATTTACGTCAGTGATGATTGATGGATCTCATTTGGCATATGAAGATAATATCGCTTTAACTCGCAAAGTCGTTGAGTATGCTCATGCTCACGGTGTAACCGTTGAAGGTGAGTTGGGTCAATTGGCGGGAGTTGAAGATGATATCAATGTATCGGATGAAGATGCTCATTATACCAATCCAGATCAGGTTGAAGATTTCGTTAAGCGTACCGGTGTTGACTCGTTGGCGATCGCCATCGGAACAAGCCACGGCGCATTTAAATTTAAACCGGGTCAAGATCCGAAACTTCGTTTCGATATTTTAGAAGAAATTGAACGTCGTTTACCTGAATTTCCGATCGTATTACATGGTGCTTCCAGCGTTTCGCAGGAATATGTCAAAATCATCAATGAGAACGGTGGAAAGTTGGCAGATGCCATCGGTATTCCGGAAGATATGTTACGTCAGGCTGCTAAATCGGCAGTTTGCAAAATCAATATCGACTCTGACTTGCGTTTGGCAATGACTGCGGGTATTCGTGAAGTGTTTAATGCGAAGCCGGGATTGTTTGATCCACGCGGATATTTGACTCAAGGTCGTAAGTATATCAAAGAACTGGTTTCCCACAAAATCAAGACAGTTTTGGGAAGCGAAGGAAAAGCTTAATCGAAGTTGCCCTTGCGGGCAACTTTTTTATGAAAGATTTTTGTGTTTTGTATAAGTTTTTGGTAAAATGAGGGTACGAAAAAGAGGTAATGCTATGGCAGAAGTAATCAAGATCGAGGGCGGTCATAAATTGAATGGAAAAGTACGGATCAGCGGTTCGAAGAATGCGACGGTTGCTTTGATTCCTGCAGCTATTCTGGCATCACGCGGTCCGGTCACGATTATCGGGGTCCCAAGTATATCCGATGTGGCTTCGTTGTCGGATTTATTAAGAGAATTGAATGTGATTGTTATTCAAAAATCCCAAGATCATATCGTCATCGATCCCAGCGAGATGTATAATAAACCTTTGGAAACGCAAGCAGTAACAAAACTAAGGGCATCTTATTACTTTATGGGGGCTCTTTTAGGGAAATATAAGGAAGTCAAAATGAAGATGCCGGGCGGCTGTTATTTAGGCCCTCGTCCAATCGATTTGCATCTGAAAGGATTTGAAGCGTTGGGGGCAACGGTGGAATATACCGCGGGAAGTTATCATATTTATGCGAAGCAACTCATCGGAGCTAAGATATTTTTGGACATTTCTTCAGTGGGCGCGACCATCAATATCATGATGGCAGCCGTGTATGCCAAAGGGCGTACAACGATTGAAAATGCTGCGAAGGAACCGGAAATCATTGATGTTGCGACAATGCTCAATAAAATGGGCGCACATATCCGCGGTGCCGGGACCAATGTAATTACGATTGATGGTGTCGAGGAGTTGAGCGGCTGTTTCCATGAAATCATTCCGGATCGCATTGAAGCCGGGACTTTCATCATCATGGCGGCAGCGGCGGCCGGTGAAATGGTCATTGAGAATATCATTCCACAGCATTTAGAGTCACTTTTATCAAAGCTTCAAGAAATGGGTGTGGATATGGATGTTGAAGTTGACAAAGTTACCATTCGCGGTGGAAAGGATCTGGTAGGCGTTGATATTAAAACACTGCCTTATCCCGGATTTGCGACGGATCTGCAACAGCCGTTGACGCCACTTTTAACTCAAGCAGAGGGTGAGTCGATCATCAAAGAGACGATTTATACGGAGCGTTTTAAACATTGCGTCGAGTTGCAGCGCATGAGTGCGAATATTGATTTAGCACCTGCACAGGCGACAATCAAAGGTCCGACAAAGTTGTTTGGAGATGTCGTGACGGCAACGGATTTGCGTTGCGGAGCTTCTTTGGTCATTGCAGGATTGATAGCTGAAGGAGTTACGGAAATCCATGAGGTTTACCATATTGATCGTGGTTATGACGATTTGGATGGTAAATTGAAGGGCTTGGGAGCGGTTATCTGGCGTGAAGTAGCATAACCGATGAAATATTTTCTCAACGGGGTTACAATGTCGTCGAGGTGTTGATATGAATAACAAACAAGTTGAGATTATTATTAAGTCGTTAAATGTGGATCAGTTGTCTGAGTATTTGAAGGAATCGTTCTGTGATCCGATGAGGATCATTAAGGAAAATATTCATAACGGCTTAAAGCCCATGCATTTTCCACTAGAGAAAGAAAATCTTGAGGAAATCAAAAAAACATTTCTTAAATATGAAATGGTCATCGATGGAAATCTGAAACTTGAAGAGAATTTGATGCCTGTCATCCATTCAGTATCGCATTTATCGTTGGATCAACGCTTGGTAGCCAAGTCGATTTTACGAAATTGTGCAAGTGGTCATCAGAAGGAACTGGCCGTAGCTCAGAAGCTAATTGAGCTGATGGGTGACGTTTCTTGTCAAGTGTATGATCTGATACGACAACTTACGTATAAAACAGACGACCGCATTGACATTTATGACAATTATTTAGTAGACTTAATCGAAAGAAGCGATTGAGTCTTTTTTTTGGAGGCAACATGAAAAAGTTATTGCGAGTGATTTATCAAAAATATATCCTTGACGGGCTTTCGGCGATGGCTTTGGGTTTGTTTGCTTCGCTGATCGTCGGGCTGATCCTACGTACGTCTGCTGAACAGTTGTTAAATGTGTGGCCGGACGGTTTATTTTTAAGTTCATTAAAAGAGATTGGTAGCGCAGCCATTGCCATGATGGGGCCGGCCATTGCGATTGCTGTTTCCTATAAACTCAAAGCACCACTTCTGGTATTGGTAGCCTCGATGGTTGCAGGCCAGTTGGGAGCAGTATATGGTGGCCCGGCCGGAGCCTATTTATCAGTCGTATTGGCGATCGAAGCAGGGTCACTGGTTTCCAAAAAGACACCGCTGGATATCATCATTACACCAACAATAACGATGATTGCCGGATTTCTGGTGGCGATCTCAGCGGGTCAGTTGATTGGGGTACTAATGTCGGGATTAGGGATCATTATCGTAGAAGCGACAAAAGCTCAACCGTTTGTGATGGGAATCATAGTCTCAGTGTTGATGGGGATGATACTGACTGCACCGATTTCCAGTGCCGCACTGGCATTGATGTTACAAATTTCAGGACTGGCAGCCGGAGCTGCGACCGCGGGATGTTGTGCTCAGATGGTTGGATTTGCTTTAATGAGTCGTAAAGATAATAAGTCAGGAGAAGTGATTGCGCAGGGATTGGGAACTTCGATGTTACAAGTGAGCAACATCATCCGTAATCCTTGGATATGGCTACCGCCAACCTTGGCAGCTGCGATTACCGGACCATTGGCTACCCTTGTGTTTAAGATGGAAAACGTCGCTGCGGGTGCCGGTATGGGGACAAGCGGTTTGGTCGGGGTATTACTGACATTTCAGACCATGGGGTTCACAGTGGATGTACTGATAAAAGTGTTATTGTTGTATATTGTGTTGCCAGGAGTATTGAGTGTTATCTTTTATGAAATTTTGAAAAAGATGAACAAAATCAAGGTTGGAGATTGTACGATCAAAGTTGACTGATGCACAAGAGTGCATCTTTTTTTTGTTTTTGAGGTTATAATGTAAGTGAATTCGGAGGGATGCTTATGAGTATGCTTGCTGCCTTTGCACTCCCCCATCCACCGATAGCTATTCAAAAAATCGGTCGGGGAGAAGAAAGAAACATCCAATCCACCATCGACGCTTATCATCGGATATCCAAAATCATTGCGGATATCAATCCTGACACCGTTATTATCAGTTCACCTCATTCACCCTATTTAAGAGATGGGTTTTTCGTAGGAGCATCAAACAAGGTGAAAGGTGATTTTTCGCGTTTTGGTCATCCGGACATCGCTGCAACATTTGAAATCGATTCAGATTTTGCCAAACAACTTCGCGAAGTGAACGATCGGGTGAGACTTTATGATAATGAGGATTTAGGCGTTGACCATGGGGTCATGGTCCCCCTTGAGTTTATTCATCAACAAGGTACATACCGATGGGTCATCCTCGGTATATCGACCTTATCAACAGCAGAACATAAGCAACTTGGTCGAGATATAGTACGTATCAGTGAGAAATCAGGGAAAAAGACTGTATTTATTGCCAGCGGTGATTTATCTCATCGCTTAAAACACGACGGTCCTTATGGGTATATTAAGGAAGGTGCAGTTTTTGATAAGAAAATCACCGGTATATTGTCTTCAGGCAATTTTGATCTTCTTGACTCACTGGATGCTTCGCTTTGTGAGCAAGCCGGCGAATGTGGCTTGAAAGGGTTGCATGTACTGGCTGGTGTTTTGGAAGGGAAAACGTATGATTCTCATCTTCTATCGTACGAAGGACCTTTTGGGGTCGGTTATGCGGTGGCATCATTTGTGCTGAAACAAAAAAATCCTTATGTGGATTTGGCGCGCCGAACGATTGAACACTATGTCAAGAAAAGAGAGATGTTGAAGTTGGAAGATATCGATGATCTTACCTTGATTCAACCTTCCACCGGAGTATTTGTTTCCATCCACAAACAAGGACGATTGCGGGGTTGTATCGGCACGATTGAACCTGTACGAAAAAATCTGGCATTGGAAATCATATTCAATGCGGTCGCAGCTTGCTCAAGAGATCCGCGGTTTTACCCGGTGTCGCAACCTGAACTTAAGGATTTGGATATTTCTGTCGATATTTTGACCAAACCTCAGAAAATTTCTGAAAAAAATGAGTTGGATGTCCAACGTTATGGGGTCATTGTGGTATCGAAAACAAGAAGAGGGCTGCTATTGCCTGATTTGGAAGGTATCGATTCCGTTGATCAACAGATTTCGATCGCACGTCGTAAAGCAGGTATCGAAAGTGATGAACCTGTTGAAATGTATCGTTTTGAGGTGGTAAGACATCATGATTGAATGTGATCTCTGCTTCCACCGATGCAAGCTTGAGGAAGGTCAAACGGGGTTTTGTCGGGCAAGAAGAAATGTCGATGGAAAAATCATTTCATTAAACTATGGCAGAGTAACTTCCATCGCTCTAGATCCCATTGAGAAAAAGCCGTTCAAACACTTCCATCCAGGAAGTAAAATTCTTTCATTGGGTGGATTCGGTTGTAATCTGCGTTGCCCTTTTTGTCAGAATTACTCGATCTCAATGGCAAATGATAAGGTGTTTACGCGTCGGTTGTCGGTCAGTGATGCAGTCGAATTAGCAAAATCTTTGATGAAAGATGGAAATATCGGAATAGCTTACACATACAATGAACCATTGATCAATTATGAGTATGTTTTAGACTGTTCGATAGAGATCAAGAAATCAGGGTTGATTAATGTTTTGGTCACTAATGGGATAATCGAGGAAGAACCGTTGAGAAAACTTTTGCCAATGATCGATGCTTACAATATCGACTTAAAAGGTTTTAGTCAGACATTCTACGATAAAATAAGTGGTGATCTTGAATCTGTGAAACGAACGATCATGATTACCTCGAAAGTTGCGCATGTGGAAATCACATTTCTGGTGATCGAAGGGGAAAATGACTCGGATGAGGAGATGGATCAAATGGCAAAGTGGCTGGCGGATATCGATTCAAACATTCCATTACATATCAATCGCTTCTTTCCCAATTATTTGTGGAAGGATAAGAGTATAACTTCAAAAGAGACGCTGGTTCGACTGAAATCCATTGCAGAGAAATATCTCAATCGCGTCTCTTTGGGAAATATCGGATGAAAAGTTTGTATTGATGTGATATTGTTGTACATGTCGGAAGTGAGTGATAGCTATGAATACGGAAATCGTTGAATTGAACGAGCAAAATATTGATATTGAGAAACTAAAGCGGGCAGCCAAGATCATTGTAAATCTTGGAACTGTCGTTTTGCCTACGGAAACGGTGTATGGATTAGGAGCAAACGCTCTATCCTCAATGGCTGTGAAGAAGATATTTCTTGCGAAAGGTCGTCCAGTGGATAATCCCTTAATCGTTCACGTATGTTCGATTGAGATGATGGGGGATTTGTTGCAAGATCCTTTAGACTTGAGGGCGAAAAAACTAATAGAGGCATTTTGGCCAGGCCCTCTGACCCTCGTCTTTAAACGCTCCGATAAAGTCCCGTTGGAAGTGTGTGCCAATTTAGATACCGTGGCGATTCGTATGCCGGATCATCCCATTGCATTAAAACTGATTGAATTGGCGAATGTACCCATTGCTGCACCGAGTGCGAATGTTTCGGGAAAACCGAGTCCGACGATGGCCCAACATGTGATTCAGGATATGGATGGCCGAGTCGATATGATCATCAGTGCCGATCGCAGCCGGATCGGAGTAGAATCGACAGTATTGGATATATCTTTACCAGTTGCACTAATCTTGCGTCCAGGTGGAGTAACTTTAGAACAATTACAAAAAGTGCTTGGCAAAGAAGGCGTCTCTCTAGATAACATGATCAATGATGTTGTTGATAAACCCCGGTCACCCGGCATGAAATATACCCACTATGCCCCCAATGCCACATTACAAATCGTTCGTGGTGATAAAGAGAACATCATATCTTATATTAAAGGTAAAATTTATGAAAGTGTTTCGGGATTCATCGGTGTGTTGTGCAGTGATGAAACCAAATCAGAATACCAAGGAGCTCATGTGATTTCCATTGGCAGTGTTCATCGTTTGGAACAAGGGGCATCGAATTTATTTGCGGTATTACGCGAGTTTGATCAGATCGGGGTAGATGTTATTTATGCCGAAGCATTTGGGGAAGATGAGATGGGTTTGGCTCTGATGAATCGTCTGAAAAAGGCGGCAGGATTTAATATCGTCGATGTATAAATGTTGCTTATTGCAATCTCATTATGCTTATGATAAACTACTAATGCACTTACTTTGAATGGACGTCATTCAAGGCGGAAGGAGAGATGAACTATGAAACAAGGCATTCATCCAGTATATAACAAAGTGATGGTTACTTGCACATCCTGCGGTAATCAATTCGAGAGCGGTTCGATCAGAAAAGAAATTCGTGTCGA
>PGZW01000037.1 GCA_002841515.1 Firmicutes bacterium HGW-Firmicutes-19
CATGGAACTTCCTGGATTCCTCAGAACATCAAAGAAATGCTCGCGGTGGATATGGGATGCATCGGAAAAGACCTGGCTTGTACCGAATACGATGTTTCCATCTGTGCCAAGGACAGCTCCGGACCGTATGATTATGACATGGTCAACCGCCTGATTAACTTGGCTAAAGGTGAGAAGTGTAACTATGTTGTTGATATATATCCATATTATGGCTCCGATGTAAGCGCAGCTTTGCGAGGCGGACAGAATATTAAAGGCGCTTTGATCGGACCGGGCGTTCATGCTTCCCACGGCATGGAACGGACCCACCAAGACGCCATCGAATCATCGATGAAACTACTGATAGCTTACTTAACAAAATAACCGCCGGCAATGCCGACGGTTTTTCATTAGAAGTAATTGACTAAATTCGCATTAGGATCGATTTTGGGTTTCAACACAGAACTGCGACACGTCATCAACACCGTAACCCCCGGACCATGCCCCGCAATATAGCTATCCCCATGAATAATAACACCCACCGTTCCGGAACCCTTCAAATAGTCCGGACCGTGATTGTTGGTATGATCCTCGATAAAGACGATATCCCCAAAGCGCAGCTTATCGAGATTCAACTCTTTTAGGGTATGCGGATCGCGGGTCATAATATCATAATCCCCTGACATCATCGTCGAAGAACCCAGCCCTGAACCCATCAGATACGCCGGAATCACCGCAGTGACACCGACGATCAACTGACCATCGATTTCCTCAATATTCAACTTATCCAAAAGTGAGGGATCCATGTTCATACATATGACCTGAGGATAGTCCAACAGTTGTAACCCCTGACCAAAGGACTTAATCAAAATCTTATCATCCACGGCTAAGTTATCCAAAACATCATCCGCAAAGTACACCATTACATGATCAGCCCCGCCATGCTTACCGGTAATGACGCCCAAAGCACCCTTACCATCACCCGTAATGACCTTCGCGACATTTCCCACACAAGCCAACACATTCAACGCGGCATCTTCCATCGCATCCGCATTCTTCATCGAAACACCCGGCTCTACATGATCGCCCATCAGATCCATGCACACATCCCCGATTTTCGCATTATACGTAATCGCGGCAGTCGCCGGTAGAATACGCGGAACCCCGTCACTGCCAATCCGATAACCCGGTGCACGCATGACCGGATGATGAATCCGACCCTGAACCGACTGCATCACACATTTTTCCTTGTTTGTTTTTAACATAATGACCTCCTGTATTTGTTCTATCATACCGAAAAAAAACCGAAATGAAAAGAAGCACCGGTATATTTGCTATATAATATAGAAAAAGGGGGAACCTTTATGGAATGGCTGTTGCTCATCACCTTCATATTGATATTGATTCACTACGTTCAATTTCCTCATAAGGAAGGCAAAGATCTATCGTGGATGAAAGGATACTGTGCTCATCGCGGATTACATAATAAAGAAATGGGAGTTGAAGAGAACAGCCCGACTGCTTTTCAATTGGCCATCGATGCCGGATTGAATATCGAAATGGACATCCGCATCACCAAAGACCAACAACTCATCGTCTTTCATGATGGGGAAGGGAAGCGGATGTTATCCATCGATGAAAACATCGAGAATCTGACATTGACAGACATACTTACAGCCAACATTGGAAGTTCTCGGGATAAAGTAATGACTTTCCAAGAATTTCTTACCATGGTATCCGGCAAAGTCGGACTGATCATCGAAATCAAAGCCACAAGCAACAATGACAACGTCGCCCGCCTTTGCGCAGAAATACTGGATAATTATCAAGGGAAGTTTGCGATATGCTCCTTTCGACCGGAAATCATCCGCTGGTACAAACGCAACCGGCCGAAGTTCATCCGTGGTCAGCTGATTGAGAACATGCTTGGAAAACACTCTCACACGCCGTTGATCCGTCTGCTACAAAGTTTTAACGGATTCGCGCTGTTTACCCGACCCAACTACCTCAGCGTCGAATACCGCCATTCAAAGTATTTCCAATGGTTTCGCATTTTCGGGGGTGTATTATGCATATGGACGATACGCGATCAGAAATCGATGGATAAGTTCAAGCAAAAGGCCGATGCGATCATCTTTGAAAATGTGAAAATTTAAGCGAATTTCCCATTCGGTATTCACATAATTTCGAATAGTGTTATAATATTTCGTGTTAGGCGGGATACAAATGAACTGGACAGAAAAAATCTTCGGCACAACCGGACTGAAACCGGATCAAATCGTCGGCCCCATTCCTGCAACCAAGGACATTGTCAAGCGCACCTTTACTATTGCCTGGCCATCGGCAACAGAAGCGGTGCTTATCAGCTTGATCGGGGCAGTAGATATGATGATGGTAGGACAACTGGGAGCAGGTGCCATCGCTTCCGTCGGAATTACCAATCAGCCGAAATTCATTTTGTTTTCAGTGATCATCGCCTTAAACATCGGCCTTACCGTGATTGTCTCCAGACGCAAAGGCCAGAAAGATGCGGCCTCAGCCAACCAGCTGGTACGAAATGCCATCGTCATCAGCACACTGATATCCGCAATCTTCTATACTGTAGGTTATATTTACGCTCCTCAAATATTGAAATTCTCCGGAGCCTCCGCGGATTACATCGACACATCAGTCATTTATTTCCGCATCGTGTTGATCGGTATGTTCTTCTACAGCATCGGATCAACCATCACGGCCGCCCAACGCGGCGCAGGCAATACCAAAATTTCAATGAAAACCAATATTTCCGCCAATGTGGTCAATGTTATATTTAATTTTTTACTGATCAACGGAATCTGGATCTTTCCGCGATGGGGCGTCATGGGCGCAGCCGTCGCAACATCTTTAGGCAATGTGGTCGCCTTTTTGATCGCGATCCGCTCAGCCAGTGCCAAAGACGGATTTTTATCATTATCCTTTAAACAAGACTGGCGTCTGCATAAAGCAACGATCCTATCTCTGTTCAATATAAGCAAATCCGCATTGGTCGAACAAATCTTCTTAAGGATTGGTTTTTTTACGTATGTTCTGGCCATCGCTGGACTGGGCACCATCGCCTTTGCGACCCATCAGGTCGTCATGAATGTCATGACCATATCGTTTGCGGTGGGGGATGGACTATCCATTGCCTGTTCTTCGCTGGTTGGACAAAGCCTAGGTGCAAAACGTCCGGACATGGCTATCATCTACGGAAAAACAACTCAACGTATCGGTTTTCTGATTGCCATCGGACTTGGATTGTTTATTGCGGTGTTTCGTGTTGAAATTATATCGCTCTTCAACAAAGACCCCCAAATCCTCTCGTCCGGTTCCACGATCATGTTATTATTGGCCGTCATCATGCTCTTTCAAATTGCCCAAGTCATCACGATCGGCTCTTTGCGAGGAGCAGGCGATGTCAAGTTTGTTGCATTCATTTCACTGCTCAGCGTAACGATTGTCCGTCCGTTGCTGACGTATTTGTTCGCCTATCCGCTAGGATTAGGGTTAACAGGTGCATGGCTTTCCGTATTGCTTGACCAAAGCTTACGCTACGTCATAAGCAAACGACGATTCGCACAGGCCACATGGACGCGCATCGAAGTATAAGTGAAAAAATAGTCATAGTCAAAAAAGTGATTTTGGAGTATAATTATATAGGTTAAGAATGAAAAACAGGAGGAAAAAATGGCTAAGAAATTTATGAGTATGGATGGCAATACCGCCACTTCGCATATTGCTTATGCATTTACCGAAGTAGCAGGTATCTATCCGATCACACCTTCCTCGACCATGGCGGAATTGGTAGACGCCTGGGCATCGCAAGGAAGAAAAAATGTTTTTGGTGCAGTAGTCAAAGTTGTTGAAATGCAATCCGAAGCAGGCGCGTCAGGCGTGGTTCACGGAGCATTGCAAGGCGGCACATTGTCGTCTACCTTCACAGCTTCCCAAGGTTTATTATTAATGATTCCGAATATGTATAAATGGGTAGGGGAATTGTTGCCGGGCGTTATTCACGTATCAGCTCGTTCACTCGCAACCCGTGCTTTATCCATCTTTGGTGATCACCAAGATATTTACGCAGTCCGTCAAACCGGATTTACGATGATCGCATCGCACTCCGTGCAAGAAGCCATGGACTTGGCCGGCGTTGCCCACTTAACCGCAATCAAGGCATCCGTTCCATGTATGCACTTCTTTGACGGTTTCCGCACATCGCACGAAATCCAAAAAATCGAAGTCATCGACTACGAAGATTTGGCTAAACTAATCGATAAAGAAGGTTTGGAAAGATTCCGCGCCAACGCACTGAACCCGCACACCAACCCGGTGACCCGCGGCGGAGCTGAAAACGACGACATCTACTTCCAAGGACGTGAAGCACAAAATTCACATTACGCAAAAGTACCGGCGATCGTTGCTGATTATATGAAAGAAATTTCGAAACTGACCGGCCGTCACTATGCACCGTTTGTTTATTACGGCGCACCGGATGCCGATCGCATCATCGTCGCGATGGGCTCCGTCACTGAAACAGCCGCTGAAGTCATCGATGCATTGAATGAAGCCGGCGAAAAAGTCGGTATGATCAAAGTTCACTTGTACCGCCCGTTCTCCGTGGAATTCTTGAAGGAAGTCTTACCGGCAACTGTCAAGAAAATCGCAGTATTGGATCGTACCAAAGAAGTCGGCTCGACCGGCGAACCGTTGTTTGTTGATGTTTACAATTCGTTGCACGGATTTAACGGTATTGAAACAATCATTGGCGGTCGCTATGGCTTATCTTCCAAAGATACCCAACCGGCCGATATCAAAGCCGTTTACGATCATTTAAACAGCGACAATCCATTTACCGGATTCACACTTAGCATCAACGACGATGTTACCCATCTGTCCTTGAAAGTCGATCCGGAGTTCAGTGTCAAGAATGATTACACATCTTGCTTGTTCTACGGTTTAGGTTCTGACGGTACCGTATCCGCAAACAAAAACTCCATTAAAATCATCGGTGACCACACCGACTTATACTCACAAGCGTATTTCGCTTATGACTCAAAGAAAGCCGGCGGAGCAACCCGCTCGCACTTGCGCTTTGGTAAATCACCAATCCGCTCAACCTATTACATTAAAAATGCAGACTTTATTTCCTGCTCGCTCGACAGTTACTTGTTTAGATATGATATGTTGCGCAACTTGAAAAAGGGCGGAACCTTCTTATTGTCAACCAGTTATAAAGCCGAAGAAATCGAAAGCCATTTGCCTAATCGTGTTAAGGCACAGTTAGCCAAAAAGAAAGCCCGATTCTTCGTCATTGATGCCAATGCCATCGCTGAGTCGATCGGTATGGGGCGTCGTACCAACACGATCTTACAAGCATCCTTCTTTGCTTTAAACCCAAGCATTCTTCCTTATGAAGAAGCTCTTGGATACATGAAGCACGCAGCTGAGTATACCTATGGTAAAAAAGGTGATGAAGTTGTTGAACTTAACTACAAAGCCATTGATGCAGGTAAAGACGGACTTCATGAAGTCGAAATCAAGGCTGAATGGGCTGAATTGCCGATGAGCAAAACCCGCACATTGACCGGCGATGAATACTTCGATCAACATGTCGCAGCCATCAATAACTTGGAAGGCTACGATCTACCGGTATCGGCATTTACCGAACACGGATTGATGGATGGCTCGATGCGTAACAACATTGCTTTCAACGAACACCGCACCATCGCTACTCAAGTACCGAAGTGGATTCCGGAAAACTGTATCCAATGCGGATTCTGTTCATTTGTATGTCCGCATGCTACGATCCGTACATTCCTGCTTGATGAAAACGAAGTTAAAAATGCTCCTCAAGAATTTGAAACCATCACTCCGGTGGGTAAGGGTGTCGATCATCTGCGCTACCGTGTCATGGTATCTCCGGATAACTGCGTCGGATGCGCACTTTGCTCCGTTGAGTGTCCGGGTAAAGGAGGCAAGAAAGCGCTGGTCATGACCGATGTCAACGAACAGCTGCACGAAGCTCCGTTAGCCAACTATATCTACAAAGAAACCCGTTATAAATCTGAATTCTTCCCGACCGACAGTATCAAGGGTACTCAATTCTTGATGCCGTACTTCGAAGTTTCGGGTGCTTGTGCCGGATGCGGTGAAACCCCGTACTACCGCCTGGTATCCCAGTTGTTTGGTCAGGACATGATGATTGCCAATGCGACCGGCTGTACTTCGATTTACTGCGGTTCGACTCCGTCGACTCCGTTTGTAACTGATAAGAGTGGCAAGGGCGTCGCTTGGGGCAACTCCTTGTTTGAAGACAACGCAGAATACGGCTTCGGTATGAAGATCGCTCAAGAATTCAAGGCGAAACGTCTGGTTGAAGTCATGGCAGAAAACAAAGATTCATTTGAACCGGCATTGAAATATGTCGTAGAACAATACTTGGCCGTTAAGGGCGATCGCAACCAAGAAAAAGAAATCGCACCGAAACTGGCGGAAGAACTTGAAAAATCGGAAGTTGCCGTAGCCAAGGAGTTATTGGCCAATGCCCGTGACTTCGTCTCAAAATCCGTTTGGATCGTCGGTGGCGATGGTTGGGCATATGATATCGGTTATGGCGGATTGGATCATGTCATCGCCAACAATATGAACGTCAACATCATGATTTTGGACACCGAAGTATATTCCAATACCGGTGGTCAGTCGTCCAAAGCTTCTCAGGCAGCATCGATCGCGAAGTTTGCGGCTGGTGGTAAGCCGACAGGCAAAAAAGACTTGGGCATGATGGCAATGATGTATGGACATGTATATGTCGCTAGCATCGCAATGGGTGCAAACCGCGTTCAAACCATCAAGGCTTTCAAGGAAGCTGAAGCATACAACGGACCTTCCGTAATTATCGCTTACTCACCATGTATCGAGCATGGTATCAGCGGTGGCTTATCCAATCACCAAATCACGCAGAAACGTGCAGTTGAGTGCGGATACTGGACATTGTACCGTTACAATCCTGAAGCTGAAAAACCGTTGACCGTTGATTTCGCGAAACCGGACTTCAGTAAGTTCCGTGATTTCGTAATGAATGAGACGCGATTCAACCAATTGCCAAACGCAAATCCGTTTGAAGCAGAAGCACTGCTTGAAAAAGCAGCTTCGGATGCCGAAAAACGTTTCGGACGTTTGATGAAGTTGGCCAGAGACTAGAATCTATCCTGACAGCCGCCCTTACCGGCGGCTGTTTTATTTCACAATCTTGAACTTCACCGCATATTCTTCTATACTAGAAGGTAGCACTAAACACCGAAATACGATAGTTGTTGTATCAAACTGTATTATGGTATATAATACAGTCGAGGAAATTGTAATGGAAAAAATCTTTAAAAGCTATGCTTTCAATATATTGCTCATATTGGTGTTTACGATTGCTGCGCTATATCTAACGATACGGGATTTCGTAGATGAAATCCTGCAAGCCTTAGGATCCATCCATTGGGGTTGGCTGACAGTCGTCCTCATCATGGCACTGTTTTACCATGTTCTCATCGGAGTCATTCTTACACAGCTGACCCGCATGAGCAATCCACAGTACAAATACCGGCAAGGCATCGTAAATGCTTTGATAGCCGCTTTTTTTCACGGGATCACTCCGAGTGCATCCGGTGGACAATTTGCACAAGTATATGTCTTTAACAAACAAAAAGTTGCACTCAGCGATGCAGCCAGTGTTCTTTGGCTAGACTTCATCATCTACCAAAGTACGATGGTCTTCACGGTTTTTCTGTTAATGCTCTTTCGTTTTCAATACTTTTTTAACACACACTCACCACTCTTCATTTTCGTTATCTTTGGCTTTTTGATTAATGCCTCCATCATATTTGGATTATGGTCATTGGCTCGATTGCCGCGTTTTCACCACTGGGTTTCCACTCGTGGCATCGAAATCGGCATAAAGCTTCGACTAATCAAAAACAAAGAAAAATCGATCGCATTTATGGAGGATCAAATCGATCGCTTTCAAGTTGAGAAAGCAAAGATACCCTTGCACAAACCTTTGATTTGTAAAATCATCTGTCTTAATATCGTTCGTTTGATGTTATACTATTTTCTGCCCTACATCGCCATGAGATCCTTGGGAATTTCTTTACTAGAAGGATATACATGGCTGGATGTGATGGCTTTGGCCGCATTTGTTTCTATGATCAATGCCTTTATTCCGATACCGGGTGCAAGTGGTGGAACTGAGGCGACCTTTATCTTGATGTTTACGACCATCATCGGCTACATCAACGCATCCGCAACTATGATCATCTGGCGGCTAAGCAATTTCTATCTGATAATGTTTATTGGCGGAATCGTGTTTGTCTTGTATAAGTTTATAAATCGCAACAAATAGGAGGACTTTATATGCGCATCGGAATGTTTGCTGATTCATATTTGCCTGATATCAACGGTGTAGTAACCTCAATCGTCACATTGAAACGTGCGCTTGAAAATGACGGACACGACGTTTTTATAATTACGACACATCCTTCATTGATCCATACATCCTACGAAGATCGAATTTTGCGTTTGCCTGGCATCGAGGTCAAGCAAATGTATGGGTACGTGGCAACGGCTCCCTTGCATGTTAAAGCTTACAGCATCGTTAAAGAAATGAAACTGGATATCATTCATGTACATACTGAATTTGGGGCCGGTATTTTTGGTCATTTCTGCGGAAAGATGCTGAAATTACCAATCGTATCAACCTATCACACGACCTACGAAGATTACACGCATTACGTCAATGTGTTTAACTCGAAAACTGTCGATGTGATTGCGAAAAAGACCATTGAGCGCATCAGCCGTCTGTATGGAGCATCGTGTGAAGCCATCATTGCTCCATCTCAAAAGACCAAAGACATGCTGTTGCGATACAATATTCAACGACCGATTTTCATCGTCCCCACCGGACTTGATCTAGAGCGATTTGATCCTCATTTGAGCGATCCGGAAAGACTGAAAGAAATTCGTGATTTAACCAATGCCAAACAAAATGACAAAGTCATTTTGTTTGTCGGACGTATTGCCAAAGAAAAGAGCATCGACTTTGTTATCGATGGATTCAGGCACATCAAAGAACGAGGATTACCGGTCAAATTTCTGATCGTCGGTGGCGGACCTGAAATGGATACGCTCGTCGAAAAAGTCGAATTCATGAATCTGAAAGATACGGTCGTATTTGTGGGGAAAAAACCCGCGGAACAAGTTCCGGCGTTTTACCATGCCAGTGACGCCTTTGTTTCAGCTTCACTGACGGAAACTCAAGGCATGACGTATATTGAAGCCCTAGCATCACAACTGCCGGTTTTCGCCCGACCGGATGATGTTCTGACCGGACTGATCGAAGAAGGCAAAAACGGCTATTTCTTCAGATCACCGCAAGAATTCGCGCAACGTGTTGACGAGTGGTTATCCATCGAAGAAGACCGCCGTCTGCAAATGCGCCTTGATGCCCGAAAACAAGTCGATGTTTATGATATGCGCAGCTTCTCGAAGGCCATTGCCGCCGTGTATAAGATGGCGATCGAAAGATATACCAATACATATAGGATTGAAAGTGTTATGATTAAGGATGAAATTGCCGAAGTCAGTGCCAGCAATCGCACCGACAAATTTACAGTAATGATGTTGTCGGATGTCTGTTTAACAAGAGAGTTGGTGAAAGGCAAGATGGTATCAGAGAAAACCTGGGAAGATTATCGTGATGACGAAAAAGTGGCCAAAGCTTATCAGGCAGCCATTCGAAAACTGGCTGTTAAAGATCGCACAAAACGAGAAATCACGGATTTCTTAAATGAAAACACGGATTGCACGATCGTACAGATCAATGCTGTCATCGGACATCTGCTTCAACGCGGTTATCTAGATGATCTGCGCTATACCCACTCGATGGTCTTAAATCTTCGTTCATTACTTATGGGTAAAAACCGAATCATTAAGACATTGAAGGAAAAAGGCATCGAGGAGTCGTTGATCAACGAAGCATTCTCATCCGAATCACAGGACAATGAACTGAATCTGGCCATACGTTGGGCAGAGAAAATCCAACCGACGATCGGTGGCCGCTCGTTGATGGCAAAAAAGCAGAAAATACGTCAGAAATTATTGTTACAAGGTTATGAATCTACGATTGCTGATCAAGCCATGACGTTTTTAAGTTTTGAAAATGAACTCGTACAAGAAAAGCAAAATTTGTTCAAAGCAGCACTGAAAGCCGCCAACCGGTTGAGCCGAAAGTTTACCAATCAAAAAGAATTACGCATGGCCATTAAAAAAGCATTGGCGACACAAGGATTTAAGTTTAGTGATATCAATGAAGTCGTGGAAGAAATGGAGCTAGAAAATGAATCAAAAAACAGTGAGTAGTTGGGCAGAAGCCGATAAGATCAATCAACCGTTGTTGATTACACAATCAACACGCGGAGTTACGACTGCAGGTGCCCCGTATATGTCATTGGTCGTACAAGATAAAACCGGAAGCATGGAAGGCAAACTATGGGATGTCAAGGAAGATCAGGCAGCATTGGCCGAACCTGGGAAAATCGTTACGATCGTCGGAGAAGTTCTGAAATATCGTAATTCGTTGCAATTGCGCATTCATAATGTCTTGCCGGTCGCAGGTGATTTTGATCCGACTGCTTTTGTCAATGTTTCAAAATATTCCAAAGAATTTTTAAAAGGGAAAATCGATGCAGCAATCGACTCCATATCCGATGATATTTATCGAGGTATTTCCAGAATGTGTATCGATCGATATGAGAAAGAATTTTATGAGTATCCGGCAGCGTCAAAAAATCATCACGATTTTTTGGGTGGATTAGCAACCCATGTCGTCGCGATGATCGATTTGGCCGATGAAATATGCAAACGCTATGAAATACTTAACAGAGATTTACTGATTGCCGGAATATTAACGCATGACTTGGGAAAAATCATTGAGCTATCCGGTCCAGTGTTGACAGAATACACGATGCAAGGGAAGTTGCTTGGTCATATTTCCATGATGCAATCCATCGTCTATGAATTGGCATTGACTCAAAACTGGCAGGACAGCGAGCAGATCACATGTCTTAGACATATGATATTATCGCACCACGGTCAGTATGAATACGGATCACCGGTACTGCCGATGGTTGCGGAGGCCGAAGTGTTACATCTGATTGATAATCTGGATGCGCGACTGAATATGTTTGAAAAAATGTTTGAAGTGACGGAAGTGGGACAGTTTTCCGGCCGTATCTTCTCATTGGAAAACCGCAGTTTTTATCGCTCGAAATAGAAAAGGGATTGACTCCCTTTTTTTACGCTTTATTGAATCGAGCGATTTGATATGTCTGAATAGCCATGCTGATCAGATTCGCGATAACGATAATGACAACGACATTGCGTTGTGCCCATGTCCATAGGTTTTGCAGTTCGACGCTGTCAGGAGCAATTTGTGTAGCTAATGCAACATTGAAGATGTTACCATTGATCAACACATAAGCAAAGAAAATGAAACTGAGCAGATTCAACACCAATCGAAACCACATCGTGTTTCGCGTCTGATTGCGTATCGCCATGGCAATTCCATCACTGACCGCCGTAAACAGAATGGCTATTGACAACAACGGAATCCACGTCGAAGCATTTTCCATGTTGAACACCGGAATGATTTCCGTAAGTGTGCCTTGATCAAACATATAGACACCGAACAACTCAAGCCGGGTGTTCAATAATATCAGAAAGATGACTGCGAACAGAAACCCCACAAGCCCTTCGATACGGTCGCTTTTCTTCGAGTTTCTTTGTGATTTGGGCAAATCCTTGACACTCCAGTCATCCAACTCAATATCCATATTTTTCAAAACACCGATTTCCTCAAATCGTTCTACGCCGGCAAAAATCAGAGTGACCCAGGCAATAGCTTGAACGACGCCCATAAATATGGAGCCTAACCACTGAACAAGCGTTTGAAATATCGAGGCATCTGTAGAAAACAAATACTGCACACTTAAGGCTATGGTAATTCCTAAAGCAACTGCACCCGCAACGATTTTCACAATGACCAGATACGTCGGATAATATCGTGGTCCGATAAGATAAGCCTTTTTATCGAGATACTGATCTGCCAACAAACGCGGATTGCCCATTTTCGACAAAACAGATAGGATAGCATCTTTTTCAGACATCCCACCGGAAGTGAGCTCATCAACCATATCCATAATATTGGCAGTAAGTTCTTTTTTGATTTCAGACTGAGACTTTTGTGGCAGGTATCGAATGACTTCCGATACGTAGATAGTGATTTGCTCCATGTTATTCCTCCCTGATCAGACATTGACTGATGATTTGATTGAGCTGATTCCATTCTGAAGTGAGTTGCTGTAATAGTTCTTCACCTTGTTGATTAAGTTTGTAGTAGCGTCGTGGCCGGTTTTCGTAAATATCCCAACTGCTATCCAATAAGCCTTGCTTCTCCAGCCTTCTTAGCAAAGGGTAGAGGGTGCCGGCATCAATGTTCATACCTTTACCGGTTATTTTCTGAATAAGTGAGTATCCGTATTCCTGGGTATAAAGCTGACTGAGAACTGTTAGGATCAGTGTTCCTCTGCGTAACTCCAATATCAAACTTTCCAGTAATTCTTTGTTATCTGCCATGTCATCACCTTCCTGTTGAACATACTATACTATGTAACGCACACTATTGTCAATATAATAATAATAAAAAACCGGAAAGTCCGGTTATTTTTTCAAAATATCTTGAATTTTTTTCAGCTCAGGTGTTGGATTTTCCTTGAACTTCAAAATCAATCCATCGTGCTCATGATATCTTGGGATGATATGCATATGGAAATGCATGACTGACTGACCAGCTGCAGGATTGGCATTGGTCAACACATTCACACCTTTTGCCCCCAATTTACTTACAATGTCTTTGCTCAACATTTGTGTGACAGAAATGATTTTGCTTAGCAACACCGGCGGACAATCGAGGATATTATCCACATGTTCCTTTGGCATGACCAATGCATGCCCATCCGTTACCTGTGCGATGTCCAACAAGGCAAATACATCCTCATCTTCATACAAAATAGAAGCCGGTATTTCTTTATTAATGATTTTACAAAAGATACACATAGAAAGTCCTCCTTGAAGATATTTTAGCACATTCGCAAAAAAATCGAAATGTGCTTATTTTTTTCATTGATTTACTGTACAATATAACCAACATCATGGGGAGAAATTCTTGGAAAAAAACTTGAAAATAAATGAACGTGATATCTTTGAACATATTCGGCAAGCCGAATCTTTTGAGCGTACATCCGTCAAGGATATGATGGAACATGCTCAAATCGCATACCAGCTTTCACATCAGGAAGGCTATCAGCGATTGATGTTGCACAGCCGCTTTTTAGTCGGCAAAGCGCACATGCGTTTGGGGAACATGGAAGAGGCTAACCGGGTATTGATGGAATCGTTTGAGCATGCAAAAAAAGCACAAGAACTGCTTCTTGAAGCTGAAATCCTCAATGCCCTAGGCACATCTCATGTGTATCTGCGTTTCTATGATTTGTCATTCTCTTATTATCAACAAGCGCTAATCGTCGCAAAAAATCTCAAGGACGAAATACTGATCGCCAAGGTACTAAATAACATCGGAGAAATCTACAATGAACTCAATGATCTCGACCGGGCACTGGAATACTATCAGAAAAGCCTGGGCTATTTTGGAAATCATGAATTACGTGCGACTCAAATCGTCAACATCGCAACCGTCTATCTGAAAAAGAATGACCTGCAAAAAGCACAAGAACTCTTGATTGAGGGAGCTGAAGTTGCCAAGCAAAACAACGATCTGATGATGAAATCAGTGTCGCTGAAATATTTAAGCGAAATTGCCAGAAGAAAAGGGAACTATGCAGATGCTTCCGATTATTTAACCCGAAGCATCGCCATTTATCGTGAAACAAACGAAATGTATCACGTGGCTGAGGCTTATCTGGAGTTTTTCAATATTCATATGGACAAAAAAGAGTATGACCAGGCCAAAAAAGACCTAGATGAATCATTGTGTATTGCTCAGGAAATCGGATCATTGCCTTTGCAAGCCAAAATCTACCCGGCATTTGTTTACCTTTATGAGCAGAAAGATGACTTTTGTAAAGCCTTGGAATATTCCAAACTCAAGTTTGCGGTTGATGAGGAAATCGAAGAAAACGCCCGAAAACTCAACTTGCGCGGCTTGCAGGTTCAACTCGAAGCCATGACGTCCTTTCAAGAAAAAGAAACCTATCGGTTGTTAAACGATCAACTTGAGAAAAAGGCAAGCGAACTTTCCGCTGCTTACCATTCATTGGAGTTTATCAGTGAAATCGGCAGACAATTGACCTCATCCACAGACTTGGAATTTATCTATCAGCTGGTATATAAAGAAATCCGCTCTTTGATCGATATGAATGTATTTAACATCGGAATTCATAATCTTGAGACACAAACGATTGATTATAAATTCATTATGGAAGATGATCAACGAATCACCGGAAGATCGATCGAGCTTAACTCGACTACCAGTTTTGCGGTGTGGAGTTTTAAGAACCGCAAGAGCCTACGTATTAACTCCCGTCAGGAAGATACGATTGAATTTGTTTCCGAGGTGCGCTCCTCCTATGGGCAGCCAATGGAGGCCATTATGTTTGCTCCGTTGTTTTGGGAAGATAAGACCCTGGGCGTCATATCAGTACAAAGCCGCACACCCAATGTTTTTTCGACTCAATCGCTAAAAACTCTGGAAACCTTGGCATCCTATTTATCCATAGCCCTGATCAATATCAATCAAGCCATGGAGCTGAAGGAAGAGATCAATAAGCGTATGAAGGCACAAATGAAACTTCATGAGCTAAATATCGAACTAACCAATTTGTCCAAACAGGATCCGATGACCGGTCTTGCCAATCGCAGACATTTCGATGAGTATCTGACTCTGATTTTTGAGAATGCGCGGCGCAGTGGCGTGCCAATATCCATGTTGATGGTCGATGTCGATCATTTCAAACAAATCAACGACTATTACGGACATTTGACAGGAGATGAGATCGTGCGACACTTCGCTAAGATCATCCAATCCTGCGTCAACCGTTCGACCGACTTGGTCGCCCGATTTGGCGGTGATGAATTCGCCATCATCCTCAATGACACGAATTTATATGGTGCAAAACTGATTGCTCAGAAAATCCGTCAGTCTATTTCTGAATCAGATGTCGGCTTGATTCCAAAACGAAATCAAAGCAAAGTGACTTTGTCGATTGGAATTGCATCCGGCTATACCGGCCAATTCACATCATCGTTGGAACTAGTTAAAAAAGCTGATGATGCTTTGTATCGGGCTAAAAATACCGGTCGTGATAAAATTTGCGTAGACAATGAAGATGAATAAAAAAATACGGAGCGCGTGCTCCGTATTTTCATTATGGTAAGTATTGGCTGTAATCGGAAGTCAGGATATCGAAGATGATCTTATCATACACCTTAAATCCGCCTTCTTTAAACAGTTCAACAAACATTTTTTCAGCAATACTGCTTAATCCCACAAGTTCTTCAATCGCTTCTTCCTTATAACGTGTCGGCTGAGATTCAACGACCTGCACGACATAGAACAAGTTGGTCGTTGTGTCTTTCAATGGTTCAGCCGTCAATGTCGGTTGTAACGCAGTTTTCAGAAATGTCGTAATGACTGCTGGATACCCGGATTCGGAATGAACAAGCTTCAGTTCACCTTTATAGGTGGTAGCCGATGAATACTTGGCTGCCACGGTTTCAAAGTTTCCGCCGTCTTTAACTTCATTGATCGCAGCCTTTGCATCTTCTTCCGTTTTGATTTGAATTACACGCACTTTCCGAGGGAAGTAAGTTGTTGCGAGTGACTCGAAATTTTCGATTATATATTCCTTAACTAGTGCTTCTTGTTGAGCAAAGGGAATTAATGCTTTTTCAATATACTCAGCTTCATCTTTATATCCGAAACGCTTGATGTAATCAGCGAATTCTTCACCGAAGCTTTCTTTGATTTCAACCAGACTTTCCGCAGCCTTAGCGCGAATGGCGTCCGTGATTTCAATCTTCTCATCCATAATGACCTGTTTTGCCATCGTGATAACCGATGAAGCAGGATCTTGATTCATCATCAATTCAAACAACTGTCCGCGAGTAACAGATTTGTTGCCAATCGAAACTATTGAATCTTTTGCGTTTGTTATTTTTGCATATGCATCACCGCAACCAGCCAAAGCCAGTGCAAGAACGCCGATAATCAGAAATTTTTTCATGTTATTCAGCCTCCTCAATGCTCATAAAGCTCAATAAGCGAGCCTTGATGTCATCATTGCCCTTAAAGTCAATATTTAACTTCTTGGCATTCTCCCAAATCATGGTAAACACGGCTTTTGGATAATAGCTGCTAAGTGCCTGATAGAAACCATCTTCCTTTTTCAGATCAGCCAGATCCGTAGAATCGATGCGGATCAAATGATATCCATAAGTCGTACGAACCCATTCGCTGGTTTCACCTGAACCTAAAGCTAATGTTGCTGCTAAGAATTCAGGTACAAATTGAGTGTTTGAATCGACATAACCCAACAATCCGCTATCCGGTTGAGAACCGGTATCATCGGACAAACGCTTGGCAACGGCTTCAAAAGATTCACCACCGGCCAAAGCATTTTTTACTTCATCCCAACGTGTCTTTTCAACTTCCGTCGGTTTGGTCGGATCATCCATTTTTACCAAAATATGACGTACGATCCTCGGTTTTTTCGCAGTAACGAACTCCGGAAGATATTTGTCCATGTTGGTATCAAAATACGCCTTCGTCATCGATTCAACCATTGTTAAATGTAAGAAATAATCATCCAAATCATCAATCGACGAATAACCGACACCCTTGATTGCTTGCAATAAAATAGCTTCATAAGCGGTTTCGCCATAGTAACTTTTAAAGTTTGCAATCGTGGATTCTGCTTGGATCTTTGCTTGAGATATCATATCTTTGTCAGCCGTAAACGATTGAGCTACCACAGCTCTTTCGAAAAGGGTGTATAAAGCGGAATTTCCCAAATCATCAAATAAGCGTTCATATAAATCATCTGCAGTTACATTTTGTCCGTTAATTTCAAAGACAACGTCTTTGCCGCTAACATTTTTACCAGGCAAGAAACCTTTCGTCATATCATAGGCGAAATAAACGGTTGCTGCCACAAACAAAACACCGACCAAAACGATGAACCAGTGCTTTTTTATCGTATTGAGCATACGAAACCTCCTTTATTGAAATCTTTACTAT
>PGZW01000038.1 GCA_002841515.1 Firmicutes bacterium HGW-Firmicutes-19
ACTAATATGCAAGAATTGTAAGTCTACTTTTGGTGGAGATCGGCAAACAACTGTCAATTGTCCTGATTGCAACAATAGTTTATTACCTCTTCAAATTTCTACGGATGTGTGGCGCAGTTATAGTCAAGAACAGAAAGAAAGTATCAAAGATAAGTTTTTAGATGATCTTAAAAAAAACGAAGGTAGTTTGAGTCCTTATCATGTCATGGAATCATATATGAGAAATATGGATAAGAACATTCAGACAATCAAAAGTATAATTATCTTCTTCACGGTTTTATGGGGGATATTCATTCTTATTGCCATATTCTCCCTGGGCTAGTTGAAACTGGTTGACTACTGTTTTGTTTCATACTTCAAATTAAAAGCCAATACTCTTCAGGGTACTGGCATTTTTTATTATTGGATTGTTTCCACGATCATTCCAGAATGTTCTTCCCAGCGTTTGACGATGACATCGACATACTTTGGATCGAGCTCCATACAGTAGCACACCCGGTCCAACTGGTCAGCCGCTATCAGCGTCGAACCACTTCCCCCAAAAGGCTCATAGAGTAGCTCTCGGGCCTTGCTGATGATTTCCTGGAGCATGGAATGATTTCGTCCTTTTTCAGTTTTTCGATGATGACGGATTGGGCGAAGATGATTGATTGGGTCCTATCATCGACGAAGTGATGGCCTGCGCCTTCCATCCAGACATATTCATGTTCCCAGTGATAATTATTGCGACTGAGGTTAAGGAGTTCTTCACCCAAATCAGATTCTTGAATCAACGTATACATAACGATTTAGTCTGTTTAAAACCAGTTTTTCTTCTTAAAAAACACAATCATGCTAATGACGATTATGAAACTGATACTGAGAAAGATAGGTATGGCATTGGGATCTTTCATCCCCGGAAAATGTGTGAAGTTCATACCATAAAAACCAGTCATGAAATTCAAAGGGATGAAAAGTGCAGTGAAAATGGTTAGAACAGTCATAATATGGTTGAGTTTATTGCCCGTGGTAAGCATGTTAATTTCATAAATGTTATTGACCATTTCCCGATACAAAACCACCAGATCATTGACATGATTGATGTGATCGCTGACATCTGAGAGATAGACTTTTACTTCACTTGAAATCCACTCAGATTCTTCGCTTTGAAGTTCGACCATAATATCCTTAAATGGAATAACGGCTGCTCGTATCAGCAACAGTTGTTTTCTGAGTTTAAAAAGACGGTCCATAGAAACCTTGGTAGTTTCAACAGTCAACTGCTCATGTGCATCCACTTCATCGCCTATAGTCACGAGTATTTCCAACTGATTATCCACAAGTGCGTCCAATAAGACATAATATAAATAATCTGCCCCTTGAGTTCTGATTTTTCCAACATTGTCCTTCAAGCGACGTCGTACATCATCAAATACATCCCCTACGTTTTCTTGGAAGGTAATGACGATGTTTTTTAAAAGCAAAATTGACAGATGCTCATGTAAAACTTCACCGATGTCTTTATCTGGTTGACCAACTCTAGGATCGGTGCAATAGATCATTTTAAAAATAGAGAACAAGTAGTTATCAGTAAGTTCAACCTTGCTACGTTGTGACACTTGCACGATATCTTCAAGAACCAGTGGCGACAAGCCGAATATTTCTCCAATTTTTATGATAGTTTCGACCACGTTAAGACCAATAACGTTGATCCAGACGATATTTGATGAGTCCTTCATCACCATGATGTCGGATTTGAAATCCGTATCGCCATATGTTTTAAATTTGATGGATTCTTTGTTATATGAAAAAACTTCAATGATTGTTTTGTCATTATTAAAATCGCCTGTGTAGATCACTGATTCTGGTGGTTGGTTTAATTTAGTCCGTTTCATTTTTCATCCTCGGCTTCTTAATTTAACTGCCACGACTAAGCAGTGGCTAATCATATTATAACCCAAATTCCATAACAATTAGCAAACGCAATTATATTCGTTTTTTTAAGCGATACACAATGAATTCACGTAACCACTTCTATAATCTAATATAATTGCTCCTCTTATCAAAAACAGTTCAAAATTGTGAATGGTAATATAAAGTAGTCCAAATTACGCCACAAGAAGTCTACCAATTTTCGCCACAAATGTGGCCACTTTTGGGAAAAATCTATCCGCCTTTATCCGAGAATGATACACTTTCTGTAATGTCAAAGTAACACTACAGAAGGGAACGTCCACAAGATGAAGGAGATTAAAATGTACATCTTAATCAAAGAGTATCAGCAGAAAGGTTTCTCCTCCCGCCAGATCGCAAAATATTTGGGAGTCAGCCGAGAAACCGTCAAGAAGTATCGTCAAATGACGTTGGATCAATATCAACAGATGACAATTACAATTCGAAAGCGCGGACGACTGGATGAGTTTCAACCGATTTTGTTGGAATGGCTGAGAAAGTACCCGGGAATTTCAGCAGCTCAGATTCACGATTGGCTATTGGAACACTATTCTCTACGAGTGTCTGAGCGAACGTTGAGTCGGGTGGTGAAACAGCTACGACTTGATCACGGGTTGAAAAAGAATGCTAGCCCGCGGGACTATGAAGCCAGTGACCCACAACCGATGGGGGCTCAGATGCAACTGGATTTCGGGGTCAAGAATCTTCCCTTAGCCAATCGCAAAGGGCATCGAAAAGTCTATTTTGCCGGATTCGTGTTGGCTCACTCTCGCTATAAGTACGGATACTTTATCGATCATCCGTTTACCACCGCAGACTTGATTATCGCCATGAATCATTGCTTTGCTTTCTTTGGCGGCGTGACGAAGGAAATTGTCATCGACCAAGACAGTGTTCTGACCGTCGCGGAAAATCAGGGAGACATCATTTACACCCGTGAGTTTGAGGCGTACCGCCAACAACACAAGCTATCGATGTATGTGTGCCGAAGAGCAGACCCTGAGTCTAAAGGCATGATTGAAAGCGTGATTAAGTTTATCAAAATCAACTTTCTGGAACATCGGGAGTACATGGAAGCGGATCTGCTCAATGAATGTTTTCTCGCTTGGCTGGCGAGAACCGGGAATGCCAAGGTGCACGGAACCACGAAAAAAGTACCGGCGCATGTGTTTGACCTAGAACGCGAACACTTACGGCCGATACTCGTTTCACAAAACGACTTCTGCACCCCTAGTATAATCCGAAGTGTTCGAAAGGACAATACCATTCTTTATAAAAGTAATCGATATTCGCTTCCCTTAGGGACCTTTGAGAAACAGCCAGAGGTCAGTTTGAGAGAAGTGGACGGAAAACTGCAGTTATGGCAGGTGTTTGGGGATTATATGATTCACGAACATCCCTTATCTGAACAAACGGGACAGTTGATCAAAAGTACCGATCATCGCCGTAAGAAAGAAGAGACGCTGGATCGATATCAACAGAAAGTTCTTTTGCTCCTTTCCGACACGGTTAAACCCTATCTTCAATCCGTTCGCAACCGTAAGCCGCGTTACTACCGAGATCAGCTGATGATTCTTGAACAATTACTCGACCAATATCCACTAAGTCAAGTCCAACAAGCCATCGATACCTGTTGGCGATTGGAATTGTATAGTTTCAATGATGTGAAAGATGTCTGCCAACAACCCCGCGGTCATGAACCTGGTGATCGAAAAGCGGGATATCCGCCATTATAGCCAAATCGAGACCTCGAGTCATGAATAAACTACAACAGTCGATTCGACAACTCTCCGCAGATTTGCGTCTGAACCCCCTTGATTTATCCGCTTTGATTGACGAAGCTCTGACCCCCTTGCAAAGCATTGAAGTATTTCTGCTTGAACAAGTGCGACTGCGGGAAGAAAGGACAAATCTGCGACGATTGAAACGTGCATATCTACCCAAACGAAAATCCATCAACGACTTTGACTATAATTTTCAACGCAGTGTGACCAAATCTCAGATACTTCGATTGTCGGATTGTACATGGATTGATGATGCTTTCAATGTGATGTTTCTCGGTCCACCGAGTGTTGGCAAAACTCATTTGGCTACGGCGTTGGCTTACGAGGCCATAGACAAAGGGTATTCGGTTTCCTTCGTTTCATTGGACACCTTAATCCGCCAGCTAAAGACCGCAGAGATTTCCCCAGCCGCTCGAAAGCGAATGAAAATTCATCGAAAAGCCCATTTGATTGTGATTGATGAAGTCGGATTTCTCCCCGTCAGTCATATGGAAGCCAACTTGTTCTTTACCTTCATCAGTGAAATGCATGAGAGAACGTCCATTATCATTACCTCAAATAAGAGTTTTAGTAAATGGGCAGGTTTTCTGGGGGATGAAGTGATTACCACCGCCATCTTGGATCGCTTAGTATTCAAGTGTGAAATATTCAATCTAGCCGGAGACGGCTACCGACTTAAGCATCGAAAATCAATTCTCGAATAACCCATTCACCCATTCGATTAACGGGGGATAGAGTGGACTAATTTGTGGCGAATAATGGACTATTTTACTTGACTGCTTACAAAATTCTTATAGCGATATTTTAAAAGTACTTAATAAGCCTTGTGTTAAGGTAATCCTTTCAAAATCAACGTAGCATTATTCTTAAATACAGACCTACCGGTTTTGAAAATCTCGACATCAAGAAATACTTATTTCAAGCGAAATGTTATTATTTGCTGTCAGAATTCATCAGTCTCTCGATTAATGTTGCGAATGTTTATAGCTCAGCATAATCGAAAATACCCAATCCTAATCAATTCATTAAAGGTTTACGATGCATCAATATACAATCGTTATTTTAAAGAAGTCATACATAGCAGTTCCTGTATTTTCTGTTAAGTTTATCAAGTTAGAAACGTTTGAATATAAGTCGGAACTCAAATCTCCTTTTTTAATCCCGGTATTTATAACATGTTTGAAAGCATAGCCCTTTTTAAGACTAAAAATGAGAATTCATAGAATAATAGAGATGATCCTTTGGCCCATTTCCTAACCCCGATTCTAAATCAGGCACACAGCGGTTCTTGTTTCTTCAAGATAAAGCAGGTCAACGATACCTTTACTTCCAGTTTGAGGATATACGTTATCCGGTGATCATAAGTATCATATGTATTGGATGACACAGATAAACATCGCAAACCAGAAAGATACACTGGTTTTACATTCAATCAGATGATCAATCAAATAAAGAGTAATGTTCGAAAGTGATTCATCCCTGATACCAAACAATGTATTTACAATTATACGTATATGGATTACAATATAAGTATATTTGTAAAGAGGTGATGGTGATGAATAATCAGGACAAACTAGATCAAATCATTCAGAAGCAACACGGTACAGTTCTAAGTTCTGATCTGGATCTATATGAAATTCCCAGAGTTTATCTCCAAATGATGGTAGCGGAAGGAAAACTTGAAAGAGTTGATCGTGGTGTTTATGTTTCCATCGATGCTATTGAAGATGAAATGTTTTCCATGCAGACGAAGTATTCGAAATTAGTCTTTTCTCATGAAACAGCACTTTATTTGCATGGCCTTACCGATAGAACTCCTTTTATGTATTCAGCCTCTGTTCCAAGTGGATATAAAGTGGTTGAGTCAGTGGCAGAACGATTCAAAATCTACTACATCAAGAAGGATCTTCATGAACTCGGTGTAGAAACAGTTCAAAGTTCTCACGGTAATCCCGTCAAGACCTATAACATCGAAAGAACGATATGTGACCTTATCAGAAGCAGAAATCGCATTGACGGCCAAATTCTGAATGAAGCCTTAAAACGTTTTGTGAAATTGAAGTCAGCAGATCTTTCGATTCTCATGGATTATGCTAGAAAGCTCAAAATTGATACTGTACTCAAACATTACCTTGAGGTGTTGCTATGAGAGGGAGTGCTATGAGTTTAAAGGCAAAAATTCGAAATCTTGCAAGAATGAAGGATATGTCTGCTCAAGTAGTACTCCAAAATTACATGTTTGAACGATTTTTAGAAAGGCTTTCCAGATCAAGATACCGGGATAGATTTATTTTAAAAGGCGGGATGCTGATTGCCTCACTTGTAGGCATCGCTAACCGATCAACGATGGACATGGATGTCACGATTAAAGATTATCCCTTCAATATTGAATCACTGATCAAAGCGATCAACGAGATCTGTAATATTACAATTGATGATGGTGTGTCTTTCTTTTTTTTAGGAATCGAAGCCATAAGAGATGATGATGCTTACGGCGGCTATCGAATGAGTATCACTTCTGAATATAATACAATCACAACTCCCATGCAAATTGATATCACTACGGGAGATGCAATTACTCCTGAGGAAGTCCAGTATTCATTCAAAATGATGTTTGAGGATCGCAGCTTTAATGTTTGGATCTATAACATCGAGACCGTTTTGGCGGAAAAAGTGGAAACCATTTTGAGACGTGGCGAACTAAATACAAGGCTAAGGGATTTTTACGATGTTTATATTCTGACAAGAACTCAGAGTTTTAATCACTTAGTGTTTATTGAAGCGCTGAGATCAACGGCCAATCACAGAGAAACATCTCATATTTTTAATGACATCAACCTCCTGGAAGTAATCAGAGGCAGCGAGACCCTGAGGTCCAGATGGATGAAGTACACAAAAGATTACAGGTATGCGGATGGAATTTCATTTGAAAATATCTTTGATTCTTTATGGATGCTGTTCCTTGATTCTGAATTTTAATCTCTGTTTAACTATGATTGAAATTTAATATTCCGGAAAATAAAGACTGCAACCCCAAGTCATTAATTCATTATGTTCTCGTTTTCATTAACAATAGACCTAAATAAATGTCCATATTTTTACTTTAAAAACACACATCAAAACTCTATTTTCCTGATTATTTAAAATTTACGAAACCGATTTCAAAAAACTGGCGGTTTTCGAGGATGAATTGCATAAAAGGCATTGCTCTTTATAAAATGGCACTATATAATCAAATTAAAGCAGGAGTTATCAACAAGATAAGGGAGGACCATCCATCATGAACCCATCAAATTTATTCTTTGGAAGTGCGTCGCTGAATGATGAAAATGCGGAAATTTCATTAGAGACAGTGACCGTCAACAAGGAATCATTCTTCAAAATCGCAAACGTAAATCACATGAACCCGTTCTTTATGACCATTGTCAGTGATGTCGATCACTGGATGTTTATATCCAGTACCGGCGGACTGACGTGCGGACGAAAAAACGCGGACAGCGCACTGTTCCCATATTACACGGATGACAAAATTCATGACAGCTTTGAAACCACAGGATCCCATACAAACATCATCGTCTCGAGGGACGAAAAAAATTTTTTATGGAAACCGTTTTCGGTTCACAACAGCCATGTCTATAAGATGACTCGAAACCTATACAAAAACACGATTGGCAATAAAATCATGTTTGAAGAGGTCAATCATGATTTAGGTGTTGCCTTTACCTATACCTGGAAAAACAGCGATAAATTCGGATTCATCAAAGAATCAGCGATCATCAACTTATCAGATACTGACGTCCGTGTTAAAGTGTTGGATGGAATTCGCAACATCCTTCCCTACGGTGTCAACACCAACTTACAACAATCTCTAAGTACCCTTCTTGATGGATATAAACGATGTGAATTGGTGGATGGTGGATTAGGCATATTCAATCTGAGTTCCATCTTAACCGATAAAGCTGAACCCAGCGAATCATTAAAAGCAACGATTGTTTGGTCGAAGGGACTGGACCATCCAACTTATCTTCTGTCAGAACAACAAGTCGAGGCATTCGCTTTGAATCATGAAGTCGAAACGGAAGTTGATGTTAAGGGCAGACGCGGATCTTACTATATTGTTGATTCTTTTTTGCTGAAAAAACATGAATCAAAAGATTGGATCATCGTTGCGGAACTGAATCGGAGTGCGGTCGATGTTGTGAAACTCATAAAGGAGATAAGTGAAAATTCATCCTTGATTGAGGATGTAAATGCGGATGTTGCCAAGGGTGATGACAATCTGCGAAGACTCGTGTTTAACGCCGATGGCATGCAATGCACGGCCAACGATAAAACGAGTTATCGACATTTCTCAAATACGCTGTATAACATCATGCGCGGTGGTGTATATGCAGATGGCTATAATATTGAAAGAGATGACTTTAAAGGCTTTGTTAAGGTTTGGAATAAAGATATTTATATGCAGCAGTTGGAATTTCTTGATAAGTTACCTGTAACCATCAACTATAATGAACTGCTCATATTGGTTGAAGGGTTAGATAACAAAGATTTCGAACGACTTGTATTAGAGTACTTACCACTGACTTTCAGCAGACGTCATGGTGATCCCAGCCGTCCTTGGAATCGGTTCAGTATCGAAGTCGTCAATGACGATGGCAGTAAGAAATTAAATTTCGAAGGTAACTGGCGCGATATTTTCCAAAACTGGGAAGCACTATCGATGTCCTATCCTGCCTTTACGGAAAGCATTATCGCAAAATTTGTCAATGCATCGACCGCCGATGGATATAATCCCTATCGCATCACAAAACACGGACTTGACTGGGAAGCCTTAAATCCCGATGAACCTTGGTCAAACATCGGATACTGGGGAGACCATCAAATCATATACCTTCTTAAACTAATGGAATTATCCAAAGCTTACAACCCTGCAAAGTTGCATAACTATCTTCATAAAGACATCTTTGTTTATGCCAATGTTCCCTACCGAATCAAAGGATTTGATTCTTTAATCGAAGACCCGAGAAACAGCATCGACTATGATTATTCATTGGAAAAACGCATTCATCAGAAAGTCTCAACGATTGGATCCGATGGAAAACTGATCTATCACGACGGACAAACATATAAAGTTAATCTGATGGAAAAACTATTGGTAACTTTGCTTGCCAAACTCTCAAACTATGTGCCTGAAGGCGGCATTTGGATGAACACGCAACGCCCCGAGTGGAACGATGCCAACAATGCACTTGTCGGAAATGGTTGTTCGATGGTTACCTTGTACTACTTACACCGCTTCCAAGCATTTATGAACCAATTGGTCGAAGAAGTGAATTTTGATTCCGTGGATATTTCCAATGAAGTGCTTCAAATGTTTCATGATACAGCCACAGTACTGAAAGGCCATACGCCTTATCTTGGCAAACCGATTTCGGATGACATCCGGTTTGGGATGACCAAAGCCTTAGGTACAATCGGCGAAAACTATCGAAATGCTATTTATGTCAATGGTTTCAGCAATAAGAAATCCAAAATGTCCCTCGCTGATCTAGAAGAGTTCATCGAAGTGACTCTGTTGCACTTAAAGGATTCAATTAAGAAAAACCGACGTGAGGACGGATTGTATCACGCATACAACCTCATTAAAATTGATGAAAAACGTATCAGCCTTTCCTATCTGTATGAAATGTTGGAAGGTCAGGTTTCTGTATTAAGCTCCAAAGCACTAAACGCTCAGGAAAGTTTGGCTGTTCTTAAAGCTTTAAGACAGAGTTCGATTTACCGTGAAGATCAAGATAGCTACATGCTATATCCCAACCGTGAACTGCCTCGCTTTTTAGAGAAGAACGTGATCCCGGAAACTCTGGTCATGTCTTCTGTTGTGTTAAGAGAAGAACTGCAAAAGCAGAGCAATCGATTTATTGAAAAAGATGTAAATGGAAAGTATCATTTTAACGGTCGCTTCAGAAATGGTTATGATATTGAAAAAGCCCTGAAAGCTACCCATGAGTACAAAGATGAAGACATTAATCATGTAAAAGAGACTTTCTCCGATTTGTTCAATCACCATGCTTTCACCGGCCGTTCCGGAACATTCTATAAATACGAAGGTTTAGGTTCGATCTATTGGCACATGGTGTCTAAGCTGGTGTTGGCTACACAGGAAAACTTTGACGATGTTTACTCGCTAGAAGGTTTGAGCGATGAAGCAATCGCCCTTCTTGGAGAATTTAGAGTTTCAAAAGCCGGAATCGGAGCAGAGAAATCACCAGAAGTCTACGGTGCATTCCCTTCAGATGCTTATTCCCATACACCTTCCTTCTCCGGTGTTCAACAACCGGGATTGACCGGTCAGGTGAAGGAAGACTTTATCTCCCGCTTTGGTGAGTTGGGTGTAAAAGTAAAAGATGGACGAGTACATTTTGATCCGGTATTACTGGAAAAATCGGAATTCTTAAGTGAGAAGCAAGTATGGATGTTGCCAACAAAAACCCTTGAGTTAGACAGGGGTTCATTAGGATTTACTTTCTGCACCGTACCCGTTATCTATACATTATCCGACCGCAAGAAAGTCGTTATCTTCTTTAAAGATGGAAGTGAAAGAAGCTTTGAGGAAGCACTGGATATTGAATCAAGTCATCACTTGTTTGATCGTGATGGTAAAATTGACAGAATTGAAGTAACGATTGACGGAAGTAAGCTGAGATAACCATTAAAGAAGGAGCATTCACCTATTTGGGTAAATGCTCCTTTTATCATGTCTTTGATCTTACTTAATCTTCAACAGTTTCGCATTGATAGCTACGATGACCGTACTCATTGACATAAGCACCGCACCTACCGCCGGGCTGATTACAATTCCCTGATTATACAGGACTCCGGCAGCCAATGGCATTGCAATAATGTTATAGCCGGTTGCCCACACCAGATTTTGAATCATCTTCGTATAGGTGGCTTTTGACAGTTTGATCAGATTGACAACATCATTTGGATCGCTTTTAACTAAAATCACATCGGCAGTTTCAATAGCCACATCCGTACCTGCGCCAATCGCAATACCTAAATCTGCTCGCGCAAGTGCCGGAGCATCATTGACACCATCGCCCGTCATTGCGACTTTATGACCTTTTTTAATCAACTCTTCAATCTTCTCCGATTTTTGTTGAGGTAGAACCTCAGATATGACCATGTCAATATTGAGCTTCTTACCGACAAAATCAGCCACATTATGATTATCTCCGGTTAACATAACGGATTTGATATTCATAGACGTTAATGTATCCACAGCTGTCATCGCGCTTTCACGGATGATATCCGAAAGCGCGATATAGCCGAGTAGTTGCTCATCCTCCAAAACAAAGACCACCGTCTTACCTTGATGAGCCAGTGACTCGTAGTCTTCTTGATCAAAAGGTATTTCCTGATCTCTTATATAGCCCGGACTGACGATCATGACCTTTTTGTTATCAATGACCGCTTTCAAACCTTTTCCAGGCAGGTTTTGATAATCACTCACATCTTTCGATATCAGTTCTCTCTTCTTCCCTTCCTTAACAATACCTTTAGCAATCGGATGTTCCGAATTTAACTCCATCGAATATGCCAATGTTAACAGATGTTCTTCCTCGACATCGATCGAACGAATCTCCGTGATCCCAAATTCACCTTCTGTTAGTGTGCCGGTTTTATCAAAAACAACCAAATCGATCTTTCTCGCACTTTCGAAAGCCTTTCTGTCACGAATCAACAATCCTCTTTTTGCGCCGATGCTCGTCGAAATAGCGGTGACTAAGGGTGTAGCCAATCCTAAGGCATGCGGACATGCGATAATGATTACGGTGACTGCCCTTTCAACGGCGAAACCTATTTCTGCCCCTAAACTGTACCAAACGACAAACGTTAATGTACCCGCAGATACAGCCAAATAAAACAGCCACTTCGCCGCAATATCCGCAAGTCGCTGTGTTTTAGACTTTGACAGCTGAGCTTCCTTAACCAATCGGACAACCTGAGATAAAAATGTTTCATCGCCGGTTTTACTCACAGTAAACTTCAATATTCCATCACCGTTGATCGATCCACCGATGACCTCAGCTTCTTTCTGCTTCACCACCGGAACCGACTCACCAGTAATCATCGACTCATTCACTTCCGAATTTCCTTCGAAAACAATACCGTCGATCGGAATTTTCTCACCGGGCTTAACTAGTATATGATCGCCTTTTTTTAACCTTGCGACCAATACTTCAGCAGTCTTTCCATCTTCTTGAATAAAATGAGCCTCTTCGGGCATAAGTTTCAACAACTCGTTCAACGCATTGCTAGCTCCCATAACGGACTTCATTTCTATCCAGTGACCCAACAACATAATGACAATCAGTGTTGCTAATTCCCAAAAGAAGTCATTGCCAATTTTTAGAAATACAGCAGCTGTACTGTATATATACGCTGTTGTAATCGCAAAGGCAATTAACGTCATCATGGCCGGTTCTTTTTTCTTCAACTCATCCAAAGAACCGATTAAAAATGGTTTGCCCCCAACGACAAAAAGAACTGTAGATAACAGAAACAAAAGCATCAAATCTCCACTGAATCGCCAGTCAACATTCAAAAACATTTGAATCATGGGCGATAGTATTAAAATTGGGACCATAACAAACAGCGAAACGAAAAACCTCTTCCTAAAATCCTCGACCATCATTTCATGATGATCATGATGATTATCGTGCTTACTATCTTCTTGTGAATGCTTATCTTGCATTTCTTCGTTATGAACTTCATGTTGATCATCTCTATGATTCTTCATATTCACACACCTCATTTCTACCCTTCACAGATTTTTTGAAAAGGATGTTTAATTCAGGTAGTCTATACAAACCTAAGACAATTGCATCGTCGTTTCACAGGTATCATCGGATTCAAACGTTGAAAGTTGCTTTGTAGCTACAAGACCTTTGTACGTTATCGTCACTTCAATATTCCTGCCGCTTGGCAACCACAAACCCACAAATCCCTTTGGTGAAGTAACTTCGTCCTGATCGAGAATCAACTCATCGGTGTCTGTATCAGTGATAAGTACTCGAAGGGTTTCACGCTGTAATTCCCCCGTACAAGTAACTAAATTGTGATTTGCACATGGATGGGTTTGATTAATAAATGGAGCAATCGATAAGTAAAACAAATTTGCCGGAATATCCATTTCAACGGTATCTTGATTATCGCTTAAAAGCAACTTCGTTGAAGTGATTCCCGCATTGAATCCTGCAGGTTCATCCGTCTTTTGCTCAAGGTAATTGATAATCTCTATGACACTCAAGCTTTGAAGCTCATACCTAGTTAAAAATGCATCTGACTTTCGTTGATTTGATGTTAATAACGATGTACTTATAATTGCAATTAGGGTAATCATCGAAAAAATTATAATGTTCTTTTTCATGTGTGTGTATCCTTTCTCGAATTTCTACGGTCGAACAATTGCTTCGTAACCCAAATCCACAATTGCACGAACCATTTCTCCCACTGTTATATCTTTCTCATCATATAAAATTGTTGCAGATTTATTTTGAAAGTTATAATCAAATTTTGAAATACCCAGTATTTTTAATCTCGATTCAATTCGGTTTATACAACTTATGCATGTAGTTTTTTCTATTTTAATAGTAGTTTCCATAGAATCTCCCTTCATATATACCCCCCTGGGGTATATATCTATCATACCACTAACAGAAAAAGTTGCAAGCAATTTGTCTTGTGAAGTGACATAAATCTGGTAGTCCTGCATAGTTAAATATGATGGACAATCACGATCTAAAATAGGGATTTGACAAATGATCATTCGCACAACAAGAAAAAAGCTGGTTTTCGCAGGAAAATCAGCTTAATCATTTATTCTTTTTGCGCTTCAATGATATATGAAGCCACATAGTTTTCAATATCTTTGCCTTCAGCCCAACTCGTCAAGATTTCTCTACTATTATCTTTTGGCGTCAGTTTTATAAGACTAAACCCAGATTTCGCAAGCATCGCTGCGATATTCTCTGTGTGCTCTGCACCTGAAACACAACCTGCATACATCGCAAGATCCTCTTTAATATGTTCAGGCAACTGGGCAGTGGCTAAGATATCTGAAATGGATAATCGTCCGCCATGTTTTAAAACACGAAACGACTCATCAAAAACCCGTTCTTTATCCACAGAAAGATTAACAACACAGTTCGATATGATAACATCCACCGACTCATCATCTACCGGCAGATTCTCGATTTCACCCAACCGAAACTCCACGTTATGGTATCCGGCTTTTTCAGCATTGTTTCTTGACAGTTCAATCATCTCCACCGTCATATCCACACCAATCACAAACCCATTCTCCCCTACCTGCTGTCGAGCTAAAAAACAGTCAAATCCACCACCACTGCCCAAATCAAGAACGGTTTCCCCTTCCTTGAGCTTTGCGATAGCAATCGGATTTCCACATCCCAAACCCAAATTTGCACCCGATGGAACTTCGGATAGATCATTTACTGAATAGCCCAGCTCTGTCGAAAGGTCGTTGATGTCTAGACTGTCGGATTCTAGCTGTTCATTGTTACAGCAGCAACTACTACCGCAACACGGCAACCCTTTTAAAGCAATATTGCCATAATTGTCTCTTATGTGCTTTTTAATCTCCTCTTTATACGTGGTCATATTTACATCCTCCTTTTCATGTTGTCTACACTATTGAAGACGGACAATTGTCAAAAAGGTCGCAAAATCCGATATCTTTAATGTCTTTTCAGCAATCACTGTTGCAATCCTTGTTTTGATCATGACGCCTGTAATCCAAGATATTTCCATAAACATCAAATTCGAACTCACAACAATCAGTCATCACTTTTCTAAGTTTCTCCTTCGCCCGCTGAATTCTTGTTTTAGATCCCGATAAAGAAATATCCAATAAATCGGCAATTTCTTTATGTTTCATCCCTTTTAAGTCGTGCATTTCCAATGGAATCCTGTACTTTTCCGGCAGTTCGGATAGTATCGATGATAGACATGCCAGCATTTCATCATTCATATTGGAAAGTTCTTGTGGTGTCATTGATAAATTCTCAACTTTTTCCAAAGGAATCGTTGAGTCCTTTTTTTTACGAACAAAATCGATGATTGCGTTGTTTGTAATCTTGTACAACCAAGATCGAAGTTTCTCATGATGTTCCAACTGTTCAAAATTGACATACATCTTGATAAATACCTCTTGCAATATATCTTCGGCATCCGCCTCATTTTGTATTTTCTTCTTGATATAATTGAGCAATTCACTTCGAAACTTATTCCAAGTAATACTCATCTCATCATCATTCATTGTCTGTAACTCCTTGAGGTTTTATGTTTATCTCATTATATCACATCATCATTTCGATACCTGTAAGAACATCGATACTTCATCCGAATGAACTCACTACGTTTATCAAGGCACTTGAATTGTACCTTAATGTATATAGGATTATGATTCAAATAGGAGGATGCTTATGAAAACAAACAAAATCTCAATAATCGGAGCAGGATTTGTGGGGTCAACATCCGCATTTGCAATCCTGGATGCCGGTCTTGCCAGTGATATCGTTCTTGTCGATATAAACCGTGAGAAAGCAGAAGCGGAGGCGATGGATTTGTCTCATGGAGCTGCATTTGTAAAGACTGTCAATGTGATTGCCGGAGATCTTAAAGACACAGCTAACTCTGACTTGGTCATCATTACTGCCGGAATTGGTCCAAAGCCCGGGGAAACCCGTTTGGACGTACTCAATAAAAACATACCGGTCTTTAAGGATATCATCCCGAAACTGGCTAGTTTTAGTCCTAACTCCATCCTGCTGGTAGTATCCAATCCGGTCGATATATTGACATATTTAACCTATCAATATTCGGGATTCCCTGCGAACCGGGTCATTGGATCCGGAACTGTTCTGGATACATCCCGCTTTAAATCCATACTTTCCAAACAGTTTGATATTGATGCCCGCAATATCCATGCTTACATCATCGGTGAACATGGCGATTCGGAGATTGCGAGTTGGAGTCTGACGAAAATCGCGGGTATGAGTGTGGATGAGTATTGCCGTATCGCAGATAAAAACTGCAAAGAAGAATTTAAAGAGGCCATTCAACATGAAGTCAAGCATGCGGCATATGAAATCATCAATCGAAAAGGTTATACCAATTATGCGGTTGCTTTAGCTGTAAGGCGGATCAGTGAGGCAATATTGCATGATGAACAATCCATCTTGACGGTTAGCGGTTTATTGCAAAACGTCTACGACATCTCGGATGTCTATCTGGCAATGCCTTGTGTGGTGGGTAAAGATGGTATCAGCAAGATTTTAACCATACCTCTATCTGACGATGAGATCAAGCAGCTTCAACACTCCGCAAATCTGCTTAAAGAAATCATCAAAGATTCACATATTGACGACTAAATGATTATTCATATTTTTATGGACTGATTCATTTTATCGACAAAAAAACTCCCATGGGGGAGTTTTTACTACGTTTGATCAAACCTATGAATACTTACGCGTAACTGAGCTAAACTAAATCGAATAATATTAAATGATTTTCAGTAGCCAAAGGATCAATAGAATGACCAATATTGTGCCAACCAATCCTAAACCTCTCATCGTAATCTCTCCTTCCTGTTAATTAAATTAACGAATGTCTGTAGTCCTGACTAAAATTAATATGGTAAACTATGATATTTAAAGGATTTTCTTGCCTTGAACCAAGTTAACAATTATGATAACCAAAGCAATGACCAACAAAATATGAATCAACGGTCCTCCAATAGAAGACACCAAGCCAAGCAACCATAAAACAAACAGAATTACTACGATTGTCCATAACATATAAATCACCCGACTTTCTTTAGTCACCAGTAAATTTTACTTCCTGATGATAACGCAAATAACTTTGACTACTTATTATTCTATGCTTTAGTATCATCGTCCAAGAAGTTATTAATCTCTTCAACGACGTCTTCCTTGATCTCAGCGACTTTTTCATTAAAGTCCGCCTTTGTAGATTGTAGCTTACCACGTAACTCCAATTCTTCATTCCCGGTTGCTTTACCGACAGCTTCTTTGACCTCACCCACAATCTTATCCTTTACATTTACAATTTTATCCTTCAAATCACTCATAACAAAAACCTCCTTTTCTACAAACATTGATTCATGTTTGTATTTACAATCAATATCGACTCATTTATTAAGATAAAGAGATACAAGTTTACATGTGCTCTCTAGCTAATCTAATTATACTCCTTATTGAACAATAATACCCCTTATATATCGAATATTTGCCATATTTCATACAAATAACACACAAATAGACTGTTATTGGTTGAACTGACAGATAAATGATGGTCAATGAATGGTGTTATGATTGTTTTTACTTTTATTGTTATTATTATTATATTAAATATTAAATTCTCTGATAAAGCAAAAATCGCAGATCGTGATTACAAAATCTTCATCACCAACATTGAATCCGTTGCATAATCCAAAGTATCCTTCAGCGCTGGGTCGCTTGATTGTAAAAGTTTTCTAGAAAGCATATAATGAAATCAAAAGGAGGACCTGATTATGGTAGACTTTAAGAAGTTTTTTAAAGGTGTAGCTGACAAAGCAAAGGATATCTCCGAAGATGTCGCTGAAAAAGCCAAAGAGGTCTCTGAAGATGTAGTAGAGAAAGGTAAAGATTTCGCCGAAAAAGGCAAAGACGCATTGGGAGATTTCGTTGAAAAAACAAGGGATGTGACAGAGGATGTTGTTGAAGACGGAAAAGAATTCTTCGACAAAAGAAAAGAACATATCGATGCAGAGGTCAAGGAAGACAAGGAGCATATTGAACAAGCAAAGGAAGAAGTGGAAGATATCATCAATAAAACAAAAGATGAAATTCCTGTAGAAAAAGTTCAATAGCAACCTTTTTTGTCAGCTATCATAAATTAAAACAATAAACCAACTTCAACTCCTTCGGGTTAACGTTGTACACTCATTGTTTTTTTATAATCAGGATATGCTTTGTTCTTAATTGAATCAGATCAGGCAACCGATCACTATGGTAAGACTAAGTGTAAACTTTACAGACTATCAACTGTCTTTCACCGTATTACTCTAAAACTAAGAACATCGACGTAATCTGTTTCATGGTTTTTCAACTATAAATGAAATCTGACTGCATGCGTCTGTGATTCTGAGTTTTTCAAAATTGCTGCCACCTTGTTTAGATTTAATAGTCAGATCGTCGAAGTCGAATAATTACATACCGATTGTCATCAATGTTGAAATAATGTTGCTTACAAACTGGAAGAAGAACATATTTTTCAAATGCATGTAACATTCCCTCGAATGATGTTTTCTTTTATTGTGATGATTTTTTTCGAAAGGATTACACATGTAAAAAACACCCTTGACACATAAACATTTCATGTCAAAATTGAATTATCAAGCGAGGAACTTATATGACCTTTCAATACTTCTTCACCTACAAAGATCAGTTGCCCAACAATATCGGTGTTGGAACATTCACACCTCTGCATCTATCCATTCTCACCGTCTTTTTTATTTTGATATATTTGGGTATTCGTTATTTTAAAAACAAAGAAGCAAATCTTCGACATCGCTTTTTACTGATCACCGCCTTTTTGATCCCCGCTCTTGAACTCATTCGGATACTTTGGGTCATCAGTCTGGGCATTGAAGAACTCATCCCCTCCGCTCTGCTCCCCTTTCAATTGTGCGGTTTGATGTCTGTCTTTGTTCCATGGGCTGTCATTACCCGCAAACCCATTTTACTAGAACTAGTTTATGTCGGCGGCATTGCCGGAGCCGGAATGGCCTTGCTGACGCCAGACTGCACTATGTACCCCTTGCTTAACATACAGTTTATTCAGTCAATGCTGATCCACGGATTGATCTTCTTTGCCGGATGGTATTTGATTCTGGTTGAGAAATATCGTCCTTCAATCAAGAACCTTCCGAAACTGATTGGGGTCATGACGATTCTAGCATTGTTTGTAACACCGTTCAATTTGATGTTACAACATCAACAAGCCAACTATTTCTTCTTGATGTCTGGTCTAGAGGGAACCATTCTGGAAACTTTGAATGCCAACAACTCTCAATTGATTTATCTGGTTTACTTCACATTGCTTGTCATTAGTTTCTTGATATTGTTGTATCTGCCTTGGACAATAAAACTCAAAACCCGCAAAGCCTGATAAATCAGGCTTTTACTTTGTGAACTATTGCAGACTATGAGCAAAGGTAAGGTCATATTTATGGGAAGTGTTATAATAATATCAATATAAAAGAGGTACCACCATGCTAAAAGAATTCAGTCATACAACAAAAAAGTCATTTGATGACGCTATTTCCGATTTAAAAGAAGCATTGATGTCAGCCAAATTCGGCACGCTCTGCCAAATCAACATGCACGAAAAATTCAAAGACAAAGGCATCGACTTCAACGGAAAAATTACGATCCTCGAAATCTGTAATCCCTATGAAGCTTTCGCTGCAATCAACATTCATCCTCAAGCCATCTACTTTCTGCCCTGCAAATTCGTCGTCAAAGAAAGCAATGGAGTCGGTGTCATTGAGATGGTCAAACCCTCCAGTCTGATGCATCTGCTTGAAGAGCCGCGACTTGTCGAACTAGCAGTCAAAGTTGAAACCGCATTAATCAACGCTGCCCTAACTGTATAATGAGTAAACTGCTTGATAAAAGCAGTTTTTTTGTCACTCATCATTAAAAATCAGCAACATGCAATTCGGTGCTTGTTTTCAACATACGATTTGATAAAGTAATTTCGGCGATATAAATGAACTACATCGAGTGGGTGCTGATTTTTCTTGACGCAAACATGACTACCCCTACCATCTACAGCTGGATTCACTGGCTCTTTTTGATTTTGACTGTAATTTCTTTGTTGACTATATTTTATCGGTATCGCAATCTTGATGAACATCAAATCAATAAGATTTTGCTTCTTTATGCCTTGGTATGTTTGTGTCTTGAAATCTATAAACAAATCAATTTCTCCTTCAACTATGACACCTCATTGACATGGTGGTCTTACCAATGGTACGCTTTTCCTTTTCAATTTTGTTCTACGCCGATGGTTATAGCCTTATTCACATCCTTATCCAAAAACAGAATTGTCAAAAAATCCGGATATGCCTTCTTGGCTACTTTCGGATTGACTGCAGGTCTTGCTGTTATGTTATACCCTGCGACCGTATTCGTTGACACGATTGGTATCAACGTACAAACCATGATTCACCACAGTTCCATGATCATCATCGATTTTCTGCTCATCGCAAACCAAAGAGTCAGAAACGATCTTGTAACTATGAAACTAGCTCTACATGTATTTGTCGTCCTTGTAGCTGTTGCCATTGCCATTGACGTTTCAACCTATTACATCGGAATCAATCATGGACTTGAAATGTTTTTCATAAGTCCTTACCATGATTCCTCCCTTCCAGTCTTTAATATCATTTATCAGCAAGTTCCCTACATTGTATTTCTTATTATCTACATCACTTCATTTTCACTCGGATCTTATTTGTTATATCGTATCTTTCATTTGCCGATAAAAAGAGCAATATCACCTCTTTCTCACAACTAGTGATATGTTATAATATAGGAAAAATCAGGCAACAATCTGTCAAAGGAGAAATATGCAAGATTATTTCCTAGTAATTGTTCTTGGGTACTTGTTGGGGAACTTTCAGA
>PGZW01000039.1 GCA_002841515.1 Firmicutes bacterium HGW-Firmicutes-19
TTTTTTTCAACGATTTCACTGATTGGTAAACCGATGTTGCCTCCGGTAAATGATGGAGTCTTTCCTGCCGCCAAAATTTCTCCTAATAATGTAGTTACGGTCGTTTTGCCATTGGTGCCTGTGATCGCACCGATTTGAACGTTTGGCGCAAAGCGCAAAGCAATTTCAATTTCATTATATATAAAGGTTTTTTTGCTTAACTTTTCGATAAATGGTGACTTATGCGAAATTCCCGGATTTTTTATGACCCAGTGGTAATCATCACGGATCAAGAAATCCGGATGTCCGCCGTCAATGACTTCGATTCCTCGTGCGATCAGATCTTCTTTCACATCCTGGTTTAACGGCTTGATGTCTGTCAAAATGACATCATATCCTTCTTTACTCAACAAACGCGCGATTGCCAATCCGCTGCGGGCGGCTCCGATGATCAGAACTTTTTTCATAGGCTGCCTATAAATACGCCAAGCAAGGCGAAAATAAAGCCGAGCATCCAGAAGAACTGAACGACCCGTACTTCCTTCCATCCCGAGAGAACAAAGGAATAATGAATGGGTGTATACTTAAAAACTCTTTTCTTACGGATCTTGACGGATCCGATCTGGATGATGACGCAAAGGGTTTCATAAACGAAAACCCCTCCAATCAGCACTAACAGTACTTCCTGTTTCAATAATATCGCCATGGTCGCCAGTAACGCACCCAGCGGCAGCGATCCGGTATCACCCATAAATATCTTGGCTGGATATACATTGTAGCGCAGATAAGCGATCAGCGAACCTAAAACCGCCAAAGCAAAACCGGCAACGGATGTTGAGGATTGAGTGATCGCAAAGTATATAAAGGGAATCAATGCAAGAAACGATGTCCCAGCCGCAAGACCGTCCATCCCATCGGTCAGATTGACCGCATTGCTTGTTCCTACCAGCATGAAAAACAACAAAACAGCATACAGCCAACCCAAAGATATCGTCCAGTTGACCAAAGGGATCATTACGGAACTTGAGGCAATGTCTTTATAGAAATAGTAGAAAACAAAAGCCAGGATGCCTTGCAGCAGAAACTTGAAAGCCGCCGGCAATCCGTCGTTTTTCTTTTCTATGATGATTTTTACATCATCCCAAAATCCGATCAAGGCGTAGCCGATATAGGAGAACATCAAAAGCCAGCCATTGGTATCCATGACATCAAAAAAGAAAACCAAAAACAAAAGGACCGGAATAACGACGAAAGCAATTCCGCCCATGGTCGGAGTTCCTGTTTTGGCTTTGTGTTCATCCAACGAATATTCACTGATGCTTTGGCCGTATTTCAGTTTTTTAAGAAAGCCGATCAGCCAGGGAATGGTCAGCCAGGTAACGATCAGTGAAGCAAAGAAAATCAAAATGTAACGCAATTCCATAATAACATCCCCTTTTCTGCCCTATTATATCAAAATCAAACCCTGCCTGCACCAACATTATAAAAAAAGCCTTACGGCTTTAAGGAAAGAACTACAGATAATTCACTCTGATCCGTCAGTATTTCACCGACAGCGATGCTTTGTGATCGTACCAGACCACTGCCTTCAATGACGACGGCCTTATTGCTCAACAGCCAGAATGTCGTGACATCCTTTCGGCTCCACCCGGTCATATCCGGCATCGATATCTGATTGCCGTCTGTCAATACAAACATTCGCTGCGTCGTCAAAATGGTACTGTCTAACTTGGGATATTGATTGATGATTCGCTCACCGTCTCCGATGATGGTCACCGGCAAATTCATTAAAGCATTCCAAGTCAGAAACGATGTGGTCGTGCGGTTGATGAAATTGGGTATCTGCAATTCAACGACCGGCGCGGTTTCTACGACCTGATCATCCTGTGAGAATACTCCGTATGTAAGTGACAGACGTCGGAAAATGTGTTGTACGGCTTCGGTCTGACGGTGGGCCAGGGTGGAAGATGGAGCGAGAAATGCATAGTAAACCATGTACTTGGGATTTTCCGCCGGTAACGCCGTCATGGCTGAAAATATATTTTTGTCTTTGGAATAATCTCCGTCGATAGCGACTTGTGATGTACCGGTCTTTCCAATGGAACGGACTTCCGGAATGCGATAGTAACTGGATGATCCACCGTCATTGATGGTCCTGTCCATCAATGCCTGCATTTGGCGGGCGGTCGATTCTTTGATCGGTTTTCCGACGATTGTCGGCTGTGCCTGATAAATGATTTCGTTTGTGTTTTCATCAAATATTTTTTCAATGAAGTATGGTTTGACCATCGTTCCATCGGAGAAAATCGCTGAGTATGCCTGAAGCATTTGAAGCATCGTAACCGAAGAACCCTGTCCAAAACCGGTCGTCAACATTTCAAGGGGGTAGCGGAAGTTTTTTACACCACTGACCTCAGGATATACATCGGTATTGACCGGCTTAAAGAAGCCGAATTTATCCAGATACTCTTCATATGTGCTTGGCGGCAGCACCGTCGTTAACAGAGTAGCGATTCCGGTATTGAGTGACATTAAGTAACCGAAGTCAAAATCGACCATTCCATACGAGCGGTTACGATAATTATTGATGATCGCAAAGGTTTTCCTTGAATCTTCTGCGCGGACGGGCATTCCGTTTTCAATTCCCATGCGGAATGATTTTGAATCAAACAATGCAGTTCCGTCATATTTTCCAATATCCATTGCCGCTGCATAGGTAAAGGTTTTCATGGTTGAACCCGGTTCATACGCATACTGCATGCCGACATTGGTATAATTTTCGATATTGATGTTATTGGGATCAAAGCTTGGTGCATGGCCCCAAGCCAGAATTCGGCCGGTAGCGATTTCCATCACTGAACCCCAGACCAGTTCGGCATTGTGATTTTTGATCGTTATGTCAAAAGCCATTTCCAGTGACTCCTGAACCCCTTTGTCCAACGTCAAAACGATGGTCGCACCATCGACGGTCGCAGCTTCATCTAGATTGCCATCCAGCATGCGATAGCCGTTTTGACCTGACAGTAAATTATTAAAAATCGCCTCTACACCCATTTTGCCAACCAATGCATCTTTGGTTGCGTCATATTGAGCGAAACCGATCAAATGAGAAGCAAAAATCTTCATCGGATAATTGCGGGTGACCGTACGGATAAAATCGAAGCCCGGCATATTCAATGCTTCGATTGCCGTTTTTTGCGCCAATGTCAGATTGCGACCTTTAGTGCCAAATTCCGTTTGTTTTGAATTTCGGTTAAGATTAGCGAGAACTGTCGCTTCCGAAACGCCTAAAATCGGTGCCAACGCTTGAGCACTTGCTTCTTTATCGACGACATATCTTGGACTGCTTCCGATTTTTCGATCAGGATCTAGATAGGCAATGAGTGTATACGAAATAACGTCATGGACGATGACGCTACCGTTAATATCAAGAATGTTGCCGCGTTTTGCCAACAGCGATTTGGTTGCAATGTGGATGTTAGCCGATTGCTCGTTGATATCTTTGGCTGAATGCACATGATATCCGACGATGGAGACGACAAAAACGTTGGAAGAAATGATCAGAAAGATGAGTACGAAGAAAACGGACAACCCTAAAAGCATCCGGTTGCTTCGGGCAGCCCTATTCACCATTTTTGATACTGATGACATTGCCCTGTACCAATGTAAGTCCTGCTTCATTGGCAAATGCAATGATCCGGTCATAATTGCTCAATTTTGCGATTTCAACTTCCAATGCCTGATTTTCAGCACTTAACTGACTGATCTGAGCCATCGTGTTTTGCGTCTTGATTGATAGCGTTGTTTGATACGAACGTAAAAACAGGTTTGAAGCGACATACAGTGAAATTGAAATCAAAAAAACGAACAATGATATATTGAAATAGTTGATCCTTCTGATTTTTTTGATTTTTTTGACCGTTGCCATAGTTATCCCCTTTTGCGTTCGATGACTCTGAGTTTAGCCGAGTGGCTGCGCGGATTATTGAGCAGCTCTTCTTCACTGGCCGTAAGTGGTTTTTTTATGATTAATTGATATTGAACATCAATGATTTGTTGAGGGAGCCGCCGATTGGTTTTCGGCGGCGTGCTGAGCTGCTTAAATATTTCCTTTACAATTCGGTCTTCCAATGAGTGGAACGTGATGACACATCCCCGGCATCCAACTTTCAATAAAGCGCAAGCGTCACTGACCGCTTTTTCCACACTGGCCAATTCCTGATTGACTTCGATGCGGATCGCCTGAAACGTTTGTTTGGCGGGATGGCCCTTTTGGTGAAGAATTCTGGAGGGTAGAGCAGACTTAATGATTTCGACCAGCTGACCGGTGGTTGTAATGGGAGACAACAAACGGGCTGCAACGATCTTTTTGGCTATAGGATAAGCGAAAGGTTCTTCCCCATAGTCCCGTAAAACTTTGGTTAACTGGTTCAACGGGTATTCGTTGACCAGGTGGTAGGCACTGAAGGTCTGGCTTTGATCCATCCGCATATCCAATCTGGAATCATAACGGTAAGAGAAGCCGCGGGCAGGATCGTCAAACTGCGGAGAGGATACTCCCAGATCGAACACGAATCCGTCCAATTGTTTTATATCGTTTGCTTCACAGTGTTTTTTCAGTGTCGCATAGTTATCATTGATAAAAATGAGTTTATCCAGATATGGCATCAGCCGTTTCTTGGCTTCTTCGATCGCTACGATATCCAAATCGAACACGATCACTTTGCCACTGGTCAGTTGCTTGACGATGGCTTCGGTATGTCCGCCACGACCGCAGGTAGCATCAAGGTAGATACCATCTTCCTTTACCCCAAGGTAATCGATGGTTTCCTCAAGCAATACGCTTATATGACTCATACCAGAAATCCTGTCATGCTTTCGGCGTTCTCTTCGTAAGAGCTTTCTGCCAACGTCATATATTCATCCCAACGGTTTTTCGACCAGATTTGGAAATGATTGCCCAAACCGGTAATGACACACTCTTTGACGATTCCGACTTCTGATAACAGCCGGGTCGGAAGATTGATCCTTCCCTGAGAATCGATTTCGCATTCGGCCGCTTTGGCCAAGACCATCGACACATACATTCGGGTTTCTTTTTTGGTTTGCGGAAGCTTTAAAAGTTCCTGATAACGGATGAGCCATTGCTCATTGGTATACACGGTCAAACACCCGTCCAAGCCACGGGTCACGATGACGGAAGCATTCAACTGATCCCGGTATTTGGCCGGAATGATGAGTCGCCCCTTCGCGTCGATATTATGCAAAAATTCGCCCATGAACATGGCACTCACCCCACTTTCTCCCACTGTCTGACACTTTGTACCACCATTATAACTAAACAAGCACAAAATGTATAGTTGTTATGCACTTTTCACATAAAAAAATCACCATCTCTGGTGATTAACTGCACACAATTCAATGATAATTCCGGTTTATCCTATGATTTCAATACGATTGCCATCAGTGTCGATGATCATGCTGGAATAAATGCCATCCTTGCTTTTTCGCGGGTGGGATATGATCCGGTAACCATCTGTTTTAAGCTGTTCAACCAGTGAATCGACGGCATCCTGGCTTTCCAATTGAAAAGACAAATGAGCGAAGCCGATGTGCTCATCTTCCACCCGGCCCAACCGCGGCTGTACTGTGGGTTTAAACATTAATTCCATTCGTACATCATTGTCAAAAATCAGAAAATACGATTGAAATCCGTTATTTGGATCAACGACTTTCGCAGTGGATGTCGCATTGAAATAACTGATATAGAATTCCCGGCTGACTTCGATGTCCGTGCACCAAAGAGCTATATGTTTGATTTTCATTCAGACCTCCTGTCTTCCCTTTCATCTTACACCTTTTTGACCATGAAAGCAAAAAACCTCTTTCGAGGTTATTTTTGTAAAGCAATCAGTAATTCGCGAATCAGCTTGCAAGCCAATGCAGTCGAAGCACCCGTCGCATCGAGCATCGGGTTGAGCTCGTTGACGTCCAGACCGACGATATTGAGGTTTGTGACTTTCATCAGTGCGCTGCGCAAAGATTCAAATGTGAGTCCGCCGGCCTCCGGTGTACCGGTACCGGGCAGTTGGGAAGGATCGAGCACATCGAGATCAACGGTCAGATAGACCGGTTTGTCGGCCAATGAGTCAACGATTGCATCCACGGTATTTGCCGTAAACTTCTCTTGAATCAAATGTTTCTTCGCAAACTCAAATTCAGCTTTTTCACCCGAGCGGATGCCGAACTGATAAATCTTGTTGTCGCCGACCAGATCATGGCAGCGGCGGATGACGGTGGCATGAGACAGCTGTTCGCCCATGTAGTCATCTCTTAAGTCGGTGTGCGCATCGAAATGCACGATATGCACATCCGGATATTTCTTAAATACGGCACGGAAAATACCCAAAGTGACCAGATGTTCACCACCGATCAAAAACGGCAGTTTCCCCGATGAAAGTATCTCTTCACTGGCTTCTTCAATGATATCAAGCGCTCTTGCGGCATTGCCAAAGGGCAAATCCAAATCACCGGCATCGCATACCGTCGATGTATCGAGTTCTTTGTCTTGATAGGGGGAGTATACTTCAATTCCGAAGGATTCTTTGCGTACGACGGAAGAGGCAAAGCGGGTGCCCGGACGATAGGACGTCGTTGAATCAAAGGGAGCACCGATCAATACAATGTCCGCTTCGTTAAAATCCGCTTCACAGCCGATGAAAGTTGAAACGTTTTTACTCAGTTGCATGAGACAACAACTCCTTGACATAGTTTGGAAGCGCGAAACAGCCGACATGCAAGTCAAGATTATAATACTTGGTGGTTAAGTTAAGCGCGGTCCACTCTTCCCCTTTCAGGTCTTTGATCGGATCGATCGTCTTTGAAGCATAGCCAAAGAGCCAGTGGCCCGAAGGATAGGTCGGGATGTGCGCCTGATAGACACGGGTGATCGGAAAGAGTTCCTTGATACGCATATGAGCGCGTTTCATGGAATGTTGATAAGTATCATAATATGGATTTTCGTGCTGATTGACCAGAATGCCGTTTTCCTTTAAGGCATGATAACAGTTTCCGTAAAATTCACGGGTAAACAGTCCTTCCCCAGGTCCGAAAGGATCGGTGGAATCAACGATGATCAAATCATATTCGTTAACACGCGAGCGCACGAACTTCAAACCATCCTCATAAAAGATATGAACACGCGGATCATGGAGGCTGACGGTGGTCGTCGGGAAATATTCCAGACATACATCCACGACCAGTTTGTCGATTTCGACCATATCGATATGTTCGACACCCGGGTATCTGCACAGCTCACGGACGGTTCCGCCATCGCCTGCCCCGATGACCAACACCCGCTTGATATCCGGATTGGTTGCCATTGGTACATGCACGATCATATCGTGATAAATGAACTCATCTTTTTCCGTGACCATCATCAGTCCGTCCAGAGTGAAAAACTTGCCGAATTCTTTGGAATGGAAAACATCGATGCGCTGAAAGTCGCTTTGTCCCTGATACAGTTGTTGATCGACCAGGATTGAGAAACGGACGTTGTCCGTATGTTGTTCGGTATACCATAGTTCCATGATTTAGTCCTCCAATACATCGATGGTCGCAATGCTTGTGTCTTTTGGGCCGGTAATGAAGCTGCCCTTGGATTTCGCATAGTGGATCATTTCGACGATTTCTTTCGTTATGTATTCACCCGGAGCACATATAGGAATGCCCGGGGGGTATGCCATGATGGATTCCGCACTTACTTTGCCAATGGCATCATCAAGCGCTACGGTCACACTGGGTGTATAAAAGGCTTCACGCGGTGTTTTGACCACGATGGGCTGGATGTATTCCTGTGTCAGCATGCCGGCGGGATCTTTGGCGTATTTACGCTTGATGTCAGTCAGCGCGCCGAGCAGACGCTCGACTTTCAGCGCTGTGTCGCCCACCGAAATGATAGCCAGGATATTGCCCAAGTCTCCAAATTCAATTTGTATGTCATATTCATCTCTCAATATATCGGCAATTTCGATTCCGGTCAAGCCGATGTCCCTGGTAAAAATGGACAGTTTGGTCGGATCGATATTGAAAATCGTATCTCCGTTGATCAGTTCTTCATCAAAGGGGATATATCCCTGAACTTTGCGAATTTCCTCGCGGGCATAGCGGGTCAAATCGGATACCTTCTTAAACACGACTTTCCCTTCCAATGCCAGATGCTTACGGGCAATGTCGAGAGATGCCAACAGCAGATAAGATCCGCTGGTGGTATGGGTCAGGTTGAGCATCGAACGGACGTAGCTTGTCTGATTAGCATCTTTAATGAGCAAGAAGGAACTTTGAGTCAATGATCCGCCGGTTTTATGCATGCTTACAGCCGCCATGTCGGCTTCGGCTGCCATCGCACTGATCGGCAAGTCATCGCCAAAGTAAAAGTGAGTGCCATGTGCTTCATCGACCAGAACTTTAATTCCGTAGCGATGAGCAATATCAACGATGCCCTTCAGATCACCGCAAATGCCATAGTAAGTCGGGTTGTTTACGAATACGGCTTTGACATCGGGATTGGCCAAAATGGCCTCTTCGATATCCGTTTTTGACATTCCCAATCCGATACCCAGTTTTTCATGGATGCCTGGATTGACATACACGGGGATGGCCCCGGTCAAAATCAGCGCATTGATCGCCGAACGGTGAACGTTGCGCGGTAAAATGATCTTATCGCCCTGCTTGCATGCTGACATAACCATGGCCTGTACGGCTGCAGTCGTTCCGCCGACAATAAAAAACGCGTGCCCGGCCCCAAAAGCTTCGGCAGCGATTTCTTCGGCTTGAAGGATCACGCCGGTCGGCGAACATAAATAGTCCAAAGGCTTGCGTGAGTTCAGATCATATTGAATGGCTTTGTCCCCCAGAAAATCTCTTAACAGCGGGTTGCCTTTGCCTTGCTTGTGTCCGGGTACGTCAAAAGAGACGATGCGCTGATTGACCTGGTCGCTCAACGCCTCAACGATCAGCGTACGATTTTGATCGCGTTTAGTCATTCACGGAATCCTCGTAAATGTTGGATCCGCTGAAAATTTCAATCATTTCCTTATATAAGGCATTGGTGATTTCACGGCGTACCACCGGTTTCAGTTCATCTTTGTCCGTGTTGTACAAATAGTTTTGAATTTCGATGTTATTGACCATCATCTTGGTATGGAAAATGTTGGATTGATATACATTGATATCGACGGCATCGTAATTCTTCAGTGTATCTTTGTTGATATATTGTTGGATCGAAGTGATCTTGTGATCGATGAAGTGCTTCTTGCGATCGATATCGCGGGTAAATCCGCGGACCCGGTAATCAATGGTGATGATATCCGAATCAAAGCAGCTGATCAGATAATCCAATGCATTCAGTGGTGAAATCGTCCCGCAAGTTGAAACATCGATATCGACCCTGAATGTCGAAATCGCATGATCGGGGTGGTATTCCGGATAGGAATGCACGGTCACATGGCTTTTATCCAAATGAGCGACGACCGTTTGACTTTCATTAAAAACGCCCATCCCTAAGTTACACGTTGGATCGACGGAGTTTTGTTCGATGGGATCTTCAGAAATCAGTACGGTTACACTGGCTCCCTGCGGGTCATAATCTTGCTTGGCAATATTCAAAACGTGTGCGCCGATGATATCGGTCACATCACATAAAATTTTAGTCAAACGTTCGGCATTGTATTGCTCATCAATGTATGCCAAATAGTTCTTGCGCTCTTTTTCGCTTTTCGCGAAGTTGACATCATAGATGTTGAAACTCAGTGTTTTGGTCAGGTTATTGAAACCGTACAAAGCAATTTTGCTGTTGTTCATCGTAAGCCCTCCTGTTTAATAAAACAAAACATATTATACAGTATTACTAAATAAATGCAATAAATTCACTAAAAAAACCGCCTTATTTTCAGCGGTTTTCATCAAGCAACCCGGATAATATCTTCCCGATCCGCAATGACCAGGCACTTTCAGAGTGAATACCACCCTCAATCTCGCAATAAGTGAACTTTCGTAGCCCTTTTTTGGCCCAAATCGAAGCAATAGCGCGATTGCTTTCGATATAAGCCTCGCTTTCCTGAGGTTTATCAGACTCTTTTAATCCAATATCCATATATACGCAGTTACCTTTGACGTCTGCTTCTTCAATTAATTGAGCCATCGGGTGTGGGGCAAACCATAAAGCATTTGAAATACAGGCGATTCTGGTAAATATATCGGGATAACGGCACATCGCTGCCATCGATATCAAACCGCCCATACTGGACCCGGCCATCAGAAACTGATTTTCAACGCTGTAATGCTCTTTGATCCAGACGATCAGATCATGGACGATCCAATCAATGTACTCATTGCCAAGACCTCCCGCCGGACGAGTCAGCCAATCGCGCAGTCCGACGATGTCTTTATTATGAAAAGGACTATACTCATCCAGTCGGCCTAGACCATCCGCACAACTGACGCCGACGATGATCATATTCAAATCATATACTTCGATGGCTTCGCGAAGTTTCCAGCTGACACCAAAAGCCGCGCGGTCATCATCAAACAAATTCTGCCCGTCATGCATGATCAGACATGGAAGCGGTTTTTCCACATTCTTCGGACAATATACAAAAACGGTCGCTTCACGGCCGGAAAAATCAAGTTTCATTTGTCGTTGGGTCAAGGTGTAGTTCATGATTCGCTGATGGAGCGGGTTTTTGACAAACGGTACTGCTGATATAGGGTGGCATAGTCACTTTTTATACGATTCCAGACGATCAGACATTCATCGGAGAGTTTCTTTTTAGCCAAACGAAAATACTCCGTTGCCAAATCAGCGCTTACCAACGCATCTTCCCCTTGTTTTAAGTCACAGTAAAGCGCAGCCAGCGCGGTTTCGATGTAAGGATTCACGGAAAGCTCCGGATATTTTCTGCGCATGTCAAAAATAAGTTCGACACCTTCCGGATAACGTTTCAGTTCACGGAAAATATCGACGTTTTTTACGATGACGACGGGCATCACGTTGATATCCTTCTGTAAAATTGCCATCCTTAAGGCTTCCTGAGCAAAATCAAACGCTTTCTGAATGATCCCGGTATTGATAAAATAAGCCGATTGATCCAACAGGTTCTTGACCGACTCCTCTTTTTCCAACAATGACTTCGAGAATTCCGAATCCAGTTCGACCGCCAGTTTCAGCGGCTGCTTCTCACCGATTTCACTATACCAGTCCTGCTTGATTTTGATATAGCGCTTCCCTTTATACTCAAACTTCTCCATTTTCATCCTCCGTATTCAAACTAACAAAAAAAGCTTTCGCTGTGGTTCTGCTGTTATTTTTCTTTTTGAAAATAACGGTAATAAAAAGATATCTCTACCCATATTATAAAATAGAAAAATATTAATGCAATACCAAAAAATGAATTCTGCCGGTAATCGCACCTACCGTCAATGTTTATAAAATTATACAAATTATAATTCTATTGTATGTTCGAATAATTAGGAGTATAATTCAGTTAGATAAAGCCATGAATGAACCAATCGGTTGACCATCGCAAGAATCGACGATTATTTTCAAACAAGTACAGACTCTTTGAAGTCTGTAGAAAAAGGAGTATTACATAATGAGCAAGATTAAAAACGCAAAAGATAAAATCGTTGGCGAAACCAAAGAAGCCATCGGAAAAGTAACAAACAACAAGGAGATGGAAGTAAAAGGAAAAATCCAGTCCATTAAAGCCGACGTCAATATCAAAACTGAAAAAATCAAAGATGATGTCAAACGTGAAGTAAACAAAACTTTTAAAAAGTAGTTTAGACAATTTTTGCTTGACACATAGAAACGTATAACCTTTATAGTTAATTCATACGGAATATATAGAACGATCGAGATGGAAACCTGTTTATAATCATGGATATTATCAATCGAACCTGGTGATCATTGCCCTGTATTTCCTTGGCATGTTGATTATCTATCGCTTATCGAAACGCTTATGTTTACATTGCATCAAAAAGACTTGAATGACTCAAGTCTTTTTTCGTTGTCAATTGTATGATTGAACTTCTTCTTCCTTATTAAGAAAGCGCAAGGCTCCCATCGCCAAAGCCGCCAGCTCATCTTCCCCTGGATAGACTTTGACCCCGGCTATCCAGTCAACCCGCTCAGCAAGCATTTTGCATATATACTCATTGTATGCCAAGCCGCCCGTCAGTAAGATCTGATCGACCTTCCCTTCCAGCACGGTCGCCATCGCGCCGATTTCCTTAGCCATCTGATAAATCATGGCATCGATCACGCGTCGGGCCTCATCATCCTCCTGTGCCAAAACCATGATTTGCTGAACATTGTTGGATCCAAGATAGGAAACCAATCCGCCGCCGCCGACCAGAAGTTTACGAACCTGACGGGTATCGCCACGAAACTCTTCGACCAGATCCAAGACCGCGAAACAGCTTAGACCACCGCTGCGTTCCGGTGAAAACGGTCCTTCACCGTCCAGTGCATTATTGACATCGATGACCTGACCTTTGCGGTGGGCACCGATGGAAATGCCGCCGCCCATATGACAAACGATCAAATTCAGTTTTGATACATCGCCACCGGTATCTTTGGCGTATTGTCTTGCTATCTGCTTTTGATTGAGGGCATGAAAAACACTGCGACGCGATACCTGCTTGATTCCGGAATAGCGGGCCAGAACGCATAATTCGTCCGTGACCGGCGCATCAACGAAGATGACCGGTTTTTTGTATTTTTCGCCCCAGTAATAACCGATGCAGTTGCCCACGTTGGTCACATGCGTGCCATATTTCTCTGCCAAAATATCGTCGATGACTTCTTTGGATACCCAGTAAATACCTCCGGGCAACGGTTTAACGACGCCACCGCGCACACAAATACAATCGAGCGATTCAAAAGAAATGTTTTCTTCACGCATCCATTTTTCTACGGCTTCCCTGCGGAAGTCCTGTTGATCGAGCACCTTATGAAAAGAAGCGATTTCTGATGACGTATGGCGGATGTTCGTTGATGCGACCATGACTTCACCTTCAAAAATAGCTGCTTTCGATGAAGTCGATCCCAAATTCATCACAAGTATTTTAAACATACGGATCCTCCCTGCTTATGCTTCTATTTTATCATAAAATTAGATAAGGTTTGTCAACACATTATTGATGACAACCTTAATTGAATTTTATCCACGACTAAAAAGGATGGTTATTGCCATCCCAGTTGTTGATTTAGGTAATCTTGAAGAAATTTACAATAATCTTTGTCCATGCCATCGACGTCTTTCAACGGATTTTCGATGCCCAGCTTGTCATATTTGACATCACCAAGGGTGTGATAGGGCAACAGTTCCACTTTTTCGACATAATTGAGTTTTCTGACTTTTTCGGCCAGTTTGTCCATATGTTCAAGGGTATCGTTTTCTCCTGGCACGATGACATAACGGATCCAAAGTTTGATCTCTTTTGCCTGTGCTTTTTCAAGAAACAGCGGTGAGGAAGATTCCCTGACTTTGGTCATCCGTTCAAACGATGATGCATCGACACCTTTAAAGTCCAATAAAATCAAGTCGGTGTGATCAAGGATTTCATCGAAGTACATCGGATTGCCGACACCGGCCGTATCAAGGGTGACATGAATGCCGTCAGCCTTGCATAACTTGATGACTTCCAGCAGAAACTGCGATTGAAACAATGGTTCACCGCCACAAAATGTGACGCCGCCCTTTTCCTTATAATACGGTTTGAATCGTTTGATCCGATCAAACAGTTCTTGAGGGGTGGTTGATACGCCGTTGGTCGGCTCCCACATATCTGGATTATGACAGTACAGACATCGCAATGTACAGCCGGATAAAAAGACGACCGTGCGGATGCCGGGACCATCCGCTGTTGCGAATGATTCGATTTTAGAAATATAGCCTTTAAATTGACTCATGGAAGGTCCGTGCGATGACTTCGCGCTTTTGCGCATCCGTCAGCCGGGCAAAGTGAACCGCGTATCCCGATACACGGATCGTCAGGTGCGGATATTTATCCGGATGTTCCATCGCATCGATCAATTTGGCCCGATCAAGGACGTTGACATTGAGATGGTGAGCATTTTGTCCGAAATAACCATCCAGTACGCTGACGGTATTGTCGATTTGCTCTTCACGCAGGTTGCCTAGGGCTGCCGGAATGATGGAGAAAGTATTGGATATGCCATCCATACAATCATCGTATGGAAGTTTGGCTACGGAGTTTAGCGATGCCAAAGCCCCGGATACATCCCGTCCGTGCATCGGATTGGCCCCCGGTGCGAAGGCTTCACCTTTTAAACGGCCATCCGGTGTCGAGCCGGTCTTTTTTCCGTAAACGACATTGGAAGTGATCGTCAGTACCGATAAGGTATGTTGTGCGTTGCGGATCAGCGGATGTCGTTTGAGGTAGCTGCTGAAACGGCTCAATATATCGACTGCGATTGAATCGACACGATCATCATCATTGCCAAAGCACGGAAACTCACCCTCGATATCAAAGCCGGCGGTGATCCCCTGCTCATTGCGAATCGGTTTGACTTTGGCATACTTGATGGCACTGAGTGAATCTGCAACAACCGACAATCCGGCAACCCCAAAGGCCATCAGACGGGTCACGACCGTATCATGCAATGCCATCAGACTCTTTTCGTACGCATATTTATCGTGCATGTAGTGAATGACATTCATCGTATCGACATAAAGTTTGGCAGTGCGTTGCATGATGGAATCAAATGATGCCATTACTTTATCGTAATCCAATGTTGCGTCATCCATGATTTCAACCGCATCGAACATTTGTTTCGAAGTGATTTCATCGATTCCGCCATTGATGGATAAAAGCAGGGCTTTCGCAAGATTGGTGCGAGCACCGAAGTATTGCATCTGCTTGCCGATGCCCATCGCTGATACACAGCAGGCGATTCCATAGTCCTGACTGAAGAGCGGTCGCATGATGTCGTCGTTTTCATATTGGATCGCACCGGTTTCAATCGACATTTTGGCGCAATAGCGTTTGAATGCTTCCGGCAGATGCTGTGACCACAGAATGGTCATGTTGGGTTCCGGTGCAGATCCCAGATTGGTCAATGTATGCAGATAGCGGAAGGAGTTTTTGGTGACCAGTGATTTCCCTAACCCACTCATCCCGCCGATGGATTCTGTGACCCAGGTCGGATCGCCCGCAAACAACTCGTCGTATTCCGGTGTGCGCAAATGACGGACCAGACGCAATTTCATGATGAACTGATCGATCATTTCCTGTGCATCGAGTTCAGTGATCAGCCCTTCCTTTAAATCGCGTTCGATGTAAATATCAAGGAAAGTCGATGTGCGTCCCAATGACATAGCGGCTCCGTTGTTTTCCTTAACCGCCGCCAGATAGGCAAAATACAGCCATTGAACGGCTTCTTTGGCATTGGCTGCCGGTTTGGAAATATCATATCCATAGGTTAAGGCCATTTCTTTGATATCCACAAGTGCACGGATCTGTTCGTTGACTTCCTCGCGCAGCTGAATATTGCTTAAATCATCCAGTTCAATATATTTCAAATCTTCTTTTTTCGCTGCGATCAACCGGTCGATCCCATAAAGGGCGAGGCGACGGTAATCACCGATGATGCGGCCACGGCCGTAAGCATCGGGCAATCCGGTCAACAAGCCGGTCGAACGGGCGTTGCGCATATCTTTTGTATAAGCATCGAATACGCCTTGATTGTGGGTTTTATGCCATTTTTCAAAAGCCAATCCTAAGATCGGCGGCATTTCTCTGCCATAGGTATGTAAAATGGATTCGACCAGACGGATGCCACCATACGGATTGATGACTCGTTTGAGCGGTGCATCGCTTTGTAATCCGACGATTACTTCGTCTTCTCTGATGATATATCCGGGCTTGAAATTATTGACACCGGAAATGTTTTCCATATCGATATCCAAAACGCCCAGTTTGATTTCCTGGGATAAAAGTTCTACGGATTTGTCCCATAAGCGCTGTGTTTTTTCGCTGATCGGTGCCAGAAAACTTTCATTTCCCTCATAGGATGTAACATTGGATTCTATAAAATTCTCGACATCGATCAAATCTTTCCAGATGCCTTCATTAAATTTTTGCCACGCTTGCATAATTGTTCCT
>PGZW01000040.1 GCA_002841515.1 Firmicutes bacterium HGW-Firmicutes-19
GATGAATCGGCTTGGTAAGATATCGATCGAAATCACCCCTTCGAACCATGAAGTAAGCGACTTTCCATAGATTGTCGGTAAAGAAATGATCGATTCCCTTTGGAATCAATGAAAACCCATAAATGAAAACAATTGCTTCAAAGGGATAGCCGCTTAAAGTCGGAATCTGACTGAATATGATGAAAATAAATACCAAAGAAGTAACTTGATCAAAAAGAAAGCTAAAGGCTCCCGTCAAAAAATCAATGCGATATTCCAGCAGTCGCTTAAAATACTGTGCGATAAAGGTTTTGTACAGTCGCAGAAAGTGCGTCATATCATCCCCCTTGTACGCTAAGGTAGCGTTTTGCGATCGTGTAAATCAACGAGGATATTACATACAACATGATGACCCAGAAGACTTGTAACAACACCGCAGAAATCAATGCGGTACCGCTGTACTTCCCCATAAAAATCATGACCGGCGTATAGCTGATGGATGCAAACGGCATCAGTTTTATAGGGTCAGCGAATATTTTGGGTAAGAAATCCAATGGAATCATTGAACCGGAAAGAAAGTTGACCATGGATTGCTTGAGGATGCTGAATCCCCAGAGGTTTTTAAGGAAAAAAGCCATAAAGCCGAAACACAAATCAAAATAGAAGTTTACCAAGAAACTAAAGGAAGCACTGAAAAGAAACAAAAGTATTCTAACAGGTGATATCATCCATACCCCAAACTCAAAGTAACGATAGATTTCGATGCCGATGAGCATAGGTATAAATATCAAAACAAAGGTAAGTACGGTTCCGCCTAAATCAGTGAACATCAAACTTAAATCCAATCGGACGGGCTTTATTAAGCGCATTGAGATACTTCCTTCAACGATTTCTTCTGCTACCGTATACGTCGCTTCACTGTGAATCAGAAAGCGTGTTGCATTGGAAAGGAATATAAATACGACCATATCCGAAAATGTGAATCCAAGCAAGGTACCGCCCGTATTAGCAAATACGGTCTTCCACAAATAATACATGATGAAACTAAACAGCAACTCGCCGACCAAAAAACCAAGAATGTGCGTTCGATAGGCAATAGCAGTTAAAAATCCGCCTTTTGAAAAAGGGATATAGGCTTTAATTCTACTCATATTTGTCCCCTGCTAAATAAATTTGTTTTATGATTGATTCAACATCCGATTCTTTGATGGAAATATCTTTGATGGAAACCAACTCCAATAATTCTTTTAGAATCAATGCGGATGGGATGCTGCGATCATAAATCAGTGTACCTTTTTCTTGATCGACTGAACACTCAATCCCTCGTTGGCTAAATCGGTCAGATAACAATTGCTGGATCGGTTGATTGATGTCACTTATGACAAACTCGATCTTCTTGCTTTTACCGTATTTGTCTTTTAAATCATTGAGAGTTCCTTGATAAACCAGTTTTCCGTGATCGATCATCATGATCCGATGTGAAAGCAACTCAATGTCAGCCAAGTCATGAGTCGTCAAAATGATCGTCGTATCATCGACCTTATTCATATTGGCAATCGCTTTTCGAATATTATCCTTAACGACAACATCCAGCCCAATCGTTGGTTCATCTAAAAACAACACCTTGGGACGATGCAACATGGCGGCCGCCAGATCAGCCCGCATTCGCTGACCTAACGACAACGTGCGAACCGGAGAAGTCATTAGAGGAGCTATATCCAATACATCATTAAGATAACCCATGCGTTGCTCAAATTCTCTGCGTTCAACCTGATAAATTTCCTTTAAGACGGTAAATGTTTCCGATAAAGGCAAATCCCACCACAATTGCGTGCGTTGACCAAAAACGACACCAATGTGCTGAACATACTGTTGACGCTGCTTTTGCGGGTCATATCCGGCAACCGAGATGTTTCCGGAGGTAGGATATAAAATCCCGGTAAGCATTTTTATCATGGTGGACTTTCCCGCACCGTTAGGACCGATAAACCCCATGATTTCCCCTTTGTTAACTTCAAATGAAATATCGTTTACGGCATGAACGACTTGATAACCGGGTTTAAAGAGCGCTTGTACACTTCCCTTTAATCCCGGTTGTTTAATAACTTTCCTGAAATCTTTGACCGCATTTTCTACAGTGATCATACTATCAACTCCAAGAATAATGATAGACCTTGGCAAGTGATTGCGCAATAAAAAAAACACTCTTGAGAAGTGTAATTTTAAAAATGGGGCGACCGACGGGACTTGAACCCGCGAGTGCCGGAGCCACAATCCGGTGCGTTGACCAACTTCGCCACGGCCGCCATAAGTTCGGTGCAATCGTAATTTTACTTTATTTGACAACTTTTGTAAAGTAAAATCCGAGATTTTCTTTATTTATGATGCGGTCTTAAATTATCGGGAGTAATGTTGTGAAAATTATGGTATAGTGTGAATCTGTGGAGGTTTGAATATGAAAAAATATGTAGTTATGACCGATTCCGGCGCGGATATAAGTATTAGTGAAGCGCATCAATTGGATATACAAGTGGTTCGACTTCCTCTGATGATCAATCAGAAAACGATCATCGAAGAAACCGGAATAAGCCGAGAGAATTTTATACAAGCGATGAAATCCGGTGATACTGTCAAAACCGCTCAACCCATCGTCGGTGATTTGCTTTCTATGTGGGATGAACACTTGATGCATGCAGAAAAGATTTTGTATATACCTCTCTCATCCCGACTGAGCGGATCTTATCAAAGTGCTAAGATGCTGAGTGAAAATTATGAAGGTCGAGTCGTCGTCGTTGATGCTAAGTTGGTATGTTATCCTCTGAAACGTATCTGCATTGAGGCAAAAGAGCTGCTGGTAGGTGGTAAAACCGTTGAAAATGTTAAGGAAATCATTGAAAATCAAGCAATGATGTATGCTGCACTCATTCCATCCAGTCTTGAGTACTTAAAACGCGGTGGACGAATGTCCAGTACCGCGGCAGCTTTGGGCAGTTTACTTAAAATAACACCGATTCTCAAGGTGGAAGATGGTGCAATTGATGTTCTCGATAAAGTCCGCACGCATAAAAAAGCGATTGTTATAGCACTTACAACGGTTTCAGCCATTGCTCATCCGCAAGAGTATCATTGGTATGTCGTTGAAGCTGATTCCATGGATTTGGCAAATGAAGTTGCCTTGCGCTTGGAAACATTGATCAATCAACCGGTCGTCGTTCGTCCCATTTATCCGATTATCATGGCACACACCGGACCAGGAACGATAGGAATCGGTTATACTCGAATCTTAAAATAAATCCGACATACGGATTTTTTTAACCTGAATATTGATTATTTCGTGAGGAAATGATAGTCTGAACAGAGGGATAAAAAATGGCGGATATAATCAAATTCGATTTACTGATCATTATTTTAAGTAAGATGCTCGATAAATCTATAAGCAACGCGTCTTATCAAATTAAGCAATTACAAGGCGGTACTTTGGGGGATGTACAGCTGGTTACGGGATTGGCCCAAACCATCGACAATGAAAAAATACCGTATAAAATCGTTTGGAAAAAGCAGAAAAAGTGGGAGCGTCCAGGTGACCCTGAATCCTGGCGCAGAGAGTTTGATCTGTATCAGAGTAACCTGCATATAGCTTTTACTCCCGCCTTGCGCTGGCCTGAATGTTATCATTTGGAGCTTTCAAATGATACGATTGAACTGTGGATGGAGTATGTAGATGGAGTATCCGGTGTTGACCTTTCTATTGAAATGCTTGAACAGGCGGCATTGGAACTGGGACGTTTTCTGGGCAGAATCAACCAACGACACGAAGACTTAAAAAGTATCGCTTGTCTTGGGGATACCGGATTTTTACAGAGAGAATTCAATCAATGGCACATGCAGTCATACACCTATGATTATCTTATTTCAAAACAGAGCCGACTACCGGAATTCTTGAAGGAAATGCTCAAAAACAGTGAAATTCAACTTGTAGATGGTAAATCGTTTGAGTATAGCTATCTGCGTTCAAAAGGTTGTGACATACCCGAAAATCTAAAGAAGATGATCATGGACATTGACGATCGCAAAGAAGATATATTCAAAAGACTCAAGAATCTTCCCGTTGTTTTATGCCACCGGGATTTTTGGAATGAAAACATAATCTTTACTGACGGTGGAGTACGGTTAATTGATTGGGACACAGCCGGATGGGGATATCTGGGCGAAGACATTGCGAGCCTTATCGTCGATGGTATGGATGTCGATCGGTTTGAAGAGAATTACAATCGCCTCATCCCGGCATACCTAAATGGTGTTATGGAATATATGGATATTCCCGATATTGATGAAATGTACATTCTTGAAATGATCCTCATCAAGTTCGGATATCGAATGATGCAAGAGCGGATGTTTTCGGAAACATTCGACAAGAAAAATTGGGGTATGAGTGCACTTCAAAAGATTCATGAAATAATGTATTCGAAAAACTAAAAAAAGGCCAATCATGACTAACAACTCGTTTGAACATGATTGGCCTTTAAAATTTGAAGTTTAGTTGAATAGTATCACTGATAATTGTGAGTTTCTATTTCTTTATTTTTCGCAATACTCTTACCAACGGGATGCATAGAATAACTGCTGCTACCGCTTCTATAAAGGTATTGGTTAGTAAGATGCCCCAGATAAACAATGCCCATTGAGAGAACTGAGTCAGCATATCGCCCGTGAATCCCAAGAAGAAATAGAGGATTCCTAAAACGAAAACGGCATGAACGACCGTAGACACAAATGCTGTTACACCGATTTTGATATCATCGTTTATCTTCAAGCGATTGATCGTATTCCAAAGCAGTCCGACTGAAATACCGAACAACAGTCTTGGTAAAACGGATACGACCGGATTGATAAACAATAAATCGACCGGTGTTACTCCGCGGGTCATAGCTACAAACATGGAGCTGACTCCGAAAGTCAGTCCGGTTATAACCGCTGACTGAAAGCCGAAGACGATTCCGGCAAGAATAACGGGTATGTGCATGATCGTCAGTGATACCGGTCCGATGGTGATGATACCCAAATTAGGCACGATGGCCAGCAACGCAGTGATAGCAATCAGCATTGCATTGAAAGTGATTTGACGCGTTTTCATAAATTTCCTCTTTTCTTTTGATATATCTCGTAGAGTCCGTTGTTTAACAGAAACTCATCATAAACAAATTTTGGCATATGTGCATTTACGATTTTAGCATATCCGCCGGTCAATAATCGGGTAATGGGTTGTCCCAACTCATTTTCGATACGATCCGCCAAGCCTTCAACAGAAGCAATCACACCATAGAGTAAACCCGATTGCATGGCCAAGATCGTATTTTTTCCTATGACTTTCTCAGGAACTTTCAGTTCGATTTCCGGTAAGTGCTTGATAAATCCTACCAAAGCTTCCACAGAGATACCGACACCCGGAACGATGACGCCCCCTTCAAATTCTCCTTTGGCATTCAATACACTGATTTTGGTTGCCGAACCTAAGTCCGCAACGATGGCCGGTAATGAATAATCTGCCATTGCACCGTAACTAGTCGCAATGAAATCTGCGCCTAAATGACTGCGTTGTTCCAAATGGATTACAAACTCTTTGACGATATCGGCCGAAACGATCATTGGATCAAGGCCTGTTTTATCTTTGATAATAGAAACAATATCATCTGTTATCGACGGAACTACCGATGAAAAGATCACACCGTCAATTGCGTTTAAATGACTCAACTTTCCTAAAAGCCGGATCAACCATTCTTCATAATAAGCGATGACATTTTGCTTTTGAGTTACGATTCGTTCATCAAAAACCCGATTGCGATGCTCATCAAACACCACAGCAACTAAGTTTGAATTACCAACATCTATGGTTAAAAGCATACGGTTCCTCCTGCTCACGTAAAGTTTACACTAACTTATGTTATTTTGCCACGATAAAGATTAAAAAAAGGCAGTTTCCTGCCTCATTTTATTGGTGTTGTCATCGCCGATATTTTTCCAAAAGTCCGATAATCAATTACCGGAATACGGATTGGAAATAATACGGTCACTAGAACGCGATGATCCTGTTGAAGTTCGATCTGATAACTACATAAAAGACAAATTTTTTGATTTTCTAACTTCCCTGAAATTTGCTCATTTGAGTGATGTTCGATCGTTGATACGATCGTTTCTTGTAACAATCTTGCATCGTGCAATTGTGTCAAAACACCTATCAAACCGATCGCAACAGCACAGAACATCATTCCAAAAAGCATGATTAAGGCAAATTCGATTCCACCCTTCATCAGTCAGCCAAATCAACCATGCGCTGCCATTGAGTATTCAGCGTTTGGGTAAGAGTACCCTTAAACTCTTCCGAAAATGTAATCATTCCTAAAGCAATTACCGTAACCACTAAAACCAATCCATATTCCTCAAAAAATGCTTTCATCGTTTCACCCCCTTTCCATAAACGATGTTATTGTCACCATCATCATCACCAAGAAGACGACGGTCACACTCAATAAAGGAAGAATGCCCCACCACTGAGTTAATGCGGACTTTGTATTTAAGGACTGAATTCTTTGTTGTCGAAGCCACTTCCCGGTCGTTGTGATCATCCGGTGTAACTGTTTTACAGAATCAGCCTGCCCGACGGAGTTGTAGCGATATAAAAGTTTCATGGCTCTTGATACCTCCATTAATCGATATCCTGATAGAAAATCAGTGTAGGTACTGATTTGCTGAGGAGACTGCCGGATTTGCTCAATCAGCCGTTCCAATTGTCCCCGAATCATTTGTGGTGCCATCGGTGCAGATATTTCCATCGACACCGCAACAGTGTTGCTTTGAAGCAAAATCTGCAACTGTCGAAGCCATATAGGAAATTCATATCGCAATCGCTGAACTGATCCGTCAAACTTCTTTTTCAACTTCATATACGGCCAGCGGTATACAACAAATACCAAACCAAGAAACATTAACTGCATGGTCCAGGGAACCCTTAAGAATACAAGAAACGGAAATATAAGTGCTGTTTTAAGTGAAACAAACATCCGTCTGGATTGAAACTCCTTTAAATCACATTGATTGATTTGACAGAGATGGTCAAGATCTGACTCTTTTCTCAACTTTAGCTTTTTATAGTTGAAGTTTGAATACACAAGTATCAGCAAAAGCAAAACTGCAGACCCTCTTATCGTAAACATTCCCCCTTTGCAATCCAGCGTCCTTTGATTAACCGAAAAGCCATCAATATCGTAAAATGCAGTGACATCATAAACAACATGATGACATGATGATAGATGCGGACTTGATCAAGATCTAAAAATGTACTTAACAAGTTTTGATTGAATAAGGCAATGATAGCAGACATACCGCACATCAGCAGGATCCGGTTTTTCATCTGCAGACGATCACGGACGTAAAGCATCGTATCTTCGATCCAATCATCAATGTCATCTTCTAGAAGTTCGATTGCTTCCTTGCTTTGCTCAAACCCAAACTGCTCTGCAGTTGAAACCCAAATCTGACAGTTATTGACAATGAAATGCGGATATCGTTGAGTAATAATGTCAAAGGCTGCGATTGTGTTTCCGGTTTGCTTCAGCATTTCTATGGCTTGCTTGACAACTTCCTTTAAATCTCCATCGACATACGTCACACTTTCACTCAATGAAAGCAAAACCTTTTCACTAGACTTAAAATAAGCGATGAAATGTTGAAGAAAAGTCGTTATTTGCTCAAATTCCAGTGCGTGATATTGAAATTGCGCTTGCCATATCCAGACGATTGGCAGTGAAACCCAGCAAATCATCATTACAACGATCGTATTGGTCAACGGCATATAAAATTGATCTGAAAGCCACAACAATCCGATGGAGATCAGCAGAAACAACAATCCTTGCTTTTTGGGCTGCCAGATCAATCCATAGCCCAAACTTACCTTTTTGATATTTGCCCAGTTTTTCGGCAAATACCACGAAGGATGAATTTCTTCTTTTCCGATGATCAACATGATGATTAATGATGATAACAATACCAATGAAGCCATCATGCAGGTTGTTCTTGCGTCCGATACTTATATAACCGGGCTTTTTCCATGAGTTTAACAGGCCACTGGGTAAAAGGCTCTTCTGCCTCATCAATCTTATATACGCTGATCATAGTCGGAACTCCTTCATCAGCACTGTAACAAACCACTTCCCGGATATAACGGCGGATCCCTTGCTTAGTTATGGATGCTTCAACATGTATTCCTATATCCAGCGTGTCATAAATCATCATCAGTAATACATCATTGGACAATTCTACACCTGGAAACATATGCAGGATGCGCTGAGGGATCGCTTTTGCTGATGAAGCGTGAATCGTCGATAGCAACGATGCTCCGGTTGATACGCTTTGTAAAAGACTCACGATTTCATGACTGCGCACCTCAGACACCAGCATCCAGTCCGGTCGCTGTCGCAAACACGTTTTGATCGCTGCGGTATAATCGAAGCGTTCACTGACTTTCAATGAAACACTGTCCGCATGCGGAAACAAATCCTGATAGCGAATTTCACATGTATCCTCAATAGTAATGACACGTTGAGACGGATCGATATATTGCATCAGATACTTGAGCAATTCCGTCTTACCTGCTCCTGGCAAACCGCTGACAATGATATTGCACTTCATGACGACCCATTTTGCCAACAAAGCCAGCAACCAAGAGGGAGCATACCGCTGCTTTTTGAGTAAAGCCGGCGTCAGGCGCAAAACTGCCGGAGTTTTGCGGATGGAAATGGAGATGTGGGAGCTGACGCTTGCATGAATGATACTGATGCGAAGCTGTGCGGTTTCCGCTTCAACGACCGGATGGACAGCATTAAACGGTAAATTGACAAAGTTCGCAAATTTATAGCTCATCTGCTCAAAAAATGATGTTTCCGGCAAAGGTTCGATTGTATATCGGCCTTTTTGAAGATGGTCTACCCAAAGTTGCCGCCCATTGTAATTGATGTCGGTAATCAACGGATCTTCGATCAGATTGCTTAAAAAACCAAAGTCAAACTCACTCATTCAATAACCTCCATACATCACTTTGATCGTTGCAGATGGCTTCCTGAGGATCAAGTTCGTTGGACACTTTGATGATCAAGTCGATATTACCGAATATCTGAGCATGTATAAAAGATGGGATGTCCTTTTTACTCAATGCTAACAAAGCAACCGCAGGAACTTTCTGACTTTTACTGTCATCCATATCCAATCCGTTTCGATCTTTTACCGCTAGCACGCGTACTGAACGGAAAATCACATCCGATACAATGGGTTTTCGCTTGTCTTTACTTGTAAAAACGATGTCGACATATTGATTTGGAAGCAACGTATTTCCGGCGGAAGTTAGAAGATCGATCGCAAGACTCGCAACCCCCTGCCCCTCGCTTAACATTAATTGAGGATAATCCGGTAAACCTGCGACATCTTCAAGATAATCATGGAAGAAAAATGATCCCGGAGCGATTGATACCGCATACTTCACCCATTTATCAATGATTTCCTTTCTATCAAGATACACTTTCCCATCCATCGCTGCTGATGGTACTCTTAACATCCGGATGTGCGACTCATCGATTTTAGACCTTGGCTTGATGCTTACAGCAGCTACCGGTATTTCGATGTAATCGATTGAGCGCTTTAAAGCTATATCAAATAAAAGAAAGTTAACTGCTGCCACAATCAGAATTCCAATAATCCCGTAAATTCTAGATTTCTTCATCCATACCCTCCTCAATCATGGTTTCCTCACAAATAAGATCAAACATGTCCAGCACTCCCCCTTTTGTCATTACTTTGATACGAATCAGCAACGGATCCTCGTTATAACCAAGCAAATCGATTGAAACCGGTGAGAAACGTTCTGTTATCCAGTGCATATCGGAAGAAAATTTATCGATCGATGCTATAGGGTCACACCTCTGTTGCAGACAATGAATCATGGTGCTTCGTAATGCACTTTTAACTGCCTGATGGACTTGAAATCGGTCGGATTCAAAAGAAATGTACAGACTGATTGAAACGATCAGTCCCATCAAAAATACAATCAGAGCACTGCTCATCACGATACCTTTCATAATGCATCACCTGGTATTAAATACGGAGAAAAGCGGCTGATACCTGTCAAAACAAAAAAAAGACTGCTTTTGGCAGTCTGTGATTTATTGTGGCACCGTTGGAAGCGTTTTTCCATCCGGACCTGGAGTCTCGATAAGATAATTGGCAATATCGACACGCTGTTGAGCGCTGGAAGGTTTGCATGCTGAAACTTTGACGACCTTACCTTCAACAAGTGCGTCTGCCAAACCGGCACAACCCGGATATCCGCATGCACCACAGTTGTATCCCGGAAGCATAGACAATACTTTAGCCACTCTTTCATCCGGTTTGACATAGAACAAAACTCCGGCAACGCCAAGTAATGCTCCTAAGAATCCGCCGACTGCCAACATCATGATCATTGCTGTTAAAATTGCTTCCATTAGTTCTCTACCTCCAAGGAATGTACAGGGTGTCTGCCGCAAGATGATATCTGACATCCGCCGCAAGCCACAATCTCTTCTTCACAACCCGCCGGAACCGGCGTTTTATGGTTCAAATAGTACAAAGCTGCATAAGCTCCGCCCAAGATGACCAAGAAAATAAATCCAGGCATCCTAAACCAACCCAGCCAGTCCGCTAAAAGCCAAAGCCATCATTGCAGCTACGATCATAGCGATCGCATTCCCCTTAAACGGTGCCGGAACATCCGAAATATCCAGACGTTCGCGGATCGCAGAAAACAAATAGAGCACCAATGTGAAGCCAATCGGAACAGCGAAGGAATAAACGATCATTTCATAGAAATCAAATCCCTGGCGGATATTTTCCAAAGCAACAAACAACACTGCACAGTTGGTTGTGATCAACGGCAGATAAATACCCAATGCTTTATATAAAACCGGAGAAAACTTTTTGATGACCATTTCGGTAAACTGAACAAATGCCGCAATGACCAATATAAATGTAATCAGGTCCATATATTGAAGGCTGTATGGCACCAAGATAAAGTGATATAGCCCATAGGTAAACAAAGATGCGCCTACCACGACAAATGTGACTGCGCCCCCCATGCCGATTGCAGAACTGGTATTGCGGGATACGCCCATAAATGGACACATGCCCAAGAAGCGGCTAAGTATGATGTTGTTGATCAATACGGCCGTCAGAAACAGCGTAAATAGTTCAGCCATATTACTTCACCTCTTTCGTTTTCTTCGCCGGACGAGTGCGTAAGTACTCGACTCCGGCAGCAATGACCGCAAAGGTCAAAAATGCACCCGTCGGCTGTGAGAACATCGCAATGACGAAATTCTGAGGAATCAGACGAACTTCAAATATCATTTGTTGAGTAAATGGATTACTGAAGTTGAGTACTCCACTTGATAACACCTGGCGGATGACCGAAATCAGTATTAATCCGACAGTATAACCCAATCCCATGCCAATTCCGTCAATAGCCGAATCCAGAATCGTGTTTTTAGAAGCAAATGCTTCAGCACGTCCCAAAATGATGCAGTTGACAACGATCAATGGGATAAAAACGCCCAAAGCTACATAGAGTTCGGTAGCATATGCCTGAATCAGTAATTCCGCTATTTTGACTAATGTTGCGATTACAACGATGTATACCGGAATACGGATTTCATCCGGAGTGATTTTTCGCATGGCAGAAATGATGACGTTGGAAAGTACCAATACGGCAATAACCGCTGCACCCATACCCACCGCATTATTCAACGTGGTTGAAATAGCCAGTACGGAACACAAACCGAGATACAAGGCAAATACTGGATTTTCTTTTATGAAGCCGGCTTTAAAATTATCTAAACGATTCATCTTTCAGCCCTCCCTAGTCTTCGATCGCCGCGCGCAATGCCCGTACTACGGATTCCGAAGTAAAGGTCGCACCACTGACGACATCGATGGAACTATCTTGATTGGTTATATCCAATCCGATGAATTGAGCCCAGAATTCTTCAGCATCGATCTTATCACCGATACCCTTGGTATCATTCATTTCAACGAATTTTACAGACACGACTTTTTTGGTCGCTGTGTTGATTTTGATTTCAAATACATTGGCTTTTGCTCCATCATATCCTTCAAGAACACGATAGCCGTTTCCATCAGCAATGAAAGTGACAACATCACCATCAACGGATTTACTGACTACAGTCCCGGCATTTTTCGAGAAGATACCGATGGAAGCACCGAATTGCAACGGAGGGGTAACGACACCGCCGGTTCCCCCTTCAATACCTTTCAGGGCATTGAAATGAGCCTTGGCCGCATTGATTCCTTTGACGACTGCACCTGAAGTAACGGTAGCTCCGGATAATGTAGCAATTCCATCCGAAGTTGTTTTTCCAACAACACCATCAATGAATTCCGCAGAATTTACACGGGTTCCGATTCCTTGAGTATCTTTTAGTTCAAGAATCGAAAGACCTACGATTTTCCCATCATCAGCAAATCCAATCAAGAATTTGATAGGAGCTGCATAGCCCAATACTTCAACCTTATAAGCGATCCCTACTCCTTGTGCCGTATAAGCTGCCTTGATCAGTCCGGACTCATCATCCTTTACTTCCATAGGCGCAAAACTGGTGGCGGTCGGGAAGATGATTTGCAAATTCGCTTTTTCAGCAGCAATCGCATTTTCCGCAATGATGGGTGCCGTCAAGCCATTGACAAATGCCAAGGCACCTCCGGCAAGTGTACTGATAATCGCTAAGAACAAAGCGAAGTGTAATGCTTTTTTAACCATGCGATTACCCTCCCTTCTTCAATGTTTCGATGGCGAAACGAACGGCACGGGCAGCCGAAACCGAAGTTATCGTTGCTCCGGAAACCGAATCAACCGAAATCGATTCATCATCGATGGACAAACCTTTAAACTGATCCAAGAATTTTTCTGAATCCACCTTATCCCCGATACCTTTGGTATCTGAGAAAGTGATGTATTTTACAGAAACAAGCTTATTTTCGGCCGTATCGATTTTGACTTCGAATACATTCGGCTTAGCACCTTCATATCCGCCTTCTAATACCGCATAGCCTTTTGAGGAAACTGTGTACGTCACAATGTTTCCATCCGTAACCGTATTGGTCAACTCCGGGGTCGCCGTAGCAGTAGCGTTAGAGAAAATTCCAATCGGATCACCCAAGGTGATTACCGGAACTTCCGGTTCAGGCTCTTTTGGAACGACCGGGACCATGATGTTAGCAATAAACACAAACAATAAAATACCGGTAAGACTCAGTGAAGCGATGGATATCGCATACTTTTTCATTTTCTGGATTTGCCAACCATCCGTTAAACGTTCAATGGTCGGTGTGAACATATTCATGATCAGAATCGAATACAATACGCCGCCCGGCAAATTCGCCTGAACACGGATCAGCATTGTAATGATCCCGCAACCGATCGCAAATATCATGCGTCCGGTAGCAGATGTCGGATTGGTTACCGGGTCAGTCAACATAAAGACAGCACCAAACAGTAATCCACCGGCCAAGATATGATATAGCGGATACCAGATGCCTAAGCCGCGCACCAAAGCAATGACCGAAGCCAACGCGAATACAGTGCCGACGTAGAACACGGGAACACGCCAGTCAAGAACTTTTCTAAATGCCAGATATGCACCGATGATAATGATCAGCAGTGCACTGGTTTCCCCGAGACCTCCGGGATACCATCCAACCAGTAATCCTTGCAAACCACCAAACTGAGCCAGCAGCTCACCTAACACGGTTTGATCTGTAACGATCCAACCTAAGTTAGCAATTGAACTGACTGGTGTCGGACCGGTCGTCATATCCACTGTCACGGCTGCTGCAAATGAGGTAAGCATGGCTGCCCGTCCCGCTGCCGCAGGGTTAAAGATGTTATGACCAAATCCGCCAAAGAGCAGTTTAGCAAAGAAAATCGCAAAGAATGATCCAAATGCCAATGCATAATACGTCGTGCTGATAGGCACCATCAATACCAAGATAATGGCAGTGACCCATGGAAAAGATGCAGATAGATGTTTTTTAAGATCTTTTTTCAAAAATACACACCATAACACTTCCACGATGGCTGCGACCAAAACGGAAGTAGCCATCAGCCCTAGAGCATGGATAACATAACTCATTCCATATTCAACATAATAGAAAGCCAAAGCAAATACGAATACCGCCAATAGTGCCAACGTCAGTTCAAACATGATTCCCTTGGTACTTTGAGTATTGCGGGCATTGGGTGACGGTCTGAATGTAAATTTCATTTTCGTAACCCCCTATTTCTTCAATGCCAAGATGCGCTTGGCACGACGGACACCTTCGGTCACATCCAGTTTTGACGGACAGACATAGGTGCACAAACCGCACTCGATGCAATCATTGACATTCAGTTTTTCAATCAAATCCATGTTTTTTGCCTTTTCTGCATTGTTGATGCGAACTGGCAATAATCCAGCCGGACAAGTATCATTACAGCGCCCGCAACGCAAACATTCAATGGTGTCTAGCGGACGTGTCTTTAGAATCGTGATGGCATTTGTATAAGGTGTTGTAACGAATTGATCATTGGTAATGGTTTTACCCATCATCGGACCACCGGCAATACAGGAAATTTCTTCCGAAGTATACCCGCCCAACTGAGCAACGATATCTGCAGCCTTCATACCGACCGGAACAAGAACATTGGCTGGTTTAGCAATACCATCGCCACTGATCGTGACCATTTTTTCAATGATCGGCTGACCTTTGAGTGCATGAGCAAAAGCAATGGCAGTTGTCGCATTATTAACGACAACACCGACCTCACCCGGTAATTTATTGTATCGCTTTTTGAAAATCTGATAGACCAGCGTACGTTCCCAACCCATCGGGTACATATCCGGTACAGCTTTGATTTCAATCGAAGGAATGCCGGCAGTGGCTTCTTTTAATCGAGCCAGCAGTTCTTTCTTTGTTTCTTTAACAGCGATCATCGCTTTTTTGCCCTCAGCTGCTTTAAGCATCGCTTGAGTGCCTGTGATCAAATCTTCGATATTTTCTTCAATCATCCGATAATCAGCAGTGATATAAGGTTCGCACTCTACACCATTGATTAATACAGTGTCGACGTTTTTCGCAAACTTATATTTAATATAGGTAGGAAAACCTGCTCCACCGCAACCAACGATTCCGGCATTCATCATAAAATCAATTAATTCCTGACGTGAAGCCTCCTGCCAGTTTAGTGGCGCAAATGCCTCAGTCTTCTCATACAACCCATCATTTTCTATAACAAAATGATCTAACGGTTTAAGCAGGCCATGCATAACTTTTTGTATGCCTTTGACCGTACCGGAAACCGGAGAAAACAATGGAACCGTCATGTTATCATTTCTGACAGCCAACTTTGTGTTTACCAATACCCGATCGCCCTCTTTTACAAATAACTCAAAATTTGTTGAATTAAAGTTGAAAATCGGAATGTAAACCATCTTTGGTGCCGTTAAGCGGACGATTTCATTGTAATTTGTCAATTCTTTGTGTCCTTCGACATGTTTTTTCATCGGACCAATCCATATTGACATTCAATTCACCTTACCCTCTCTTTAGCCATTGCATAAATAGATAAAGCAAGCGTTTCGCTTGACAGTGCCATTTATTCAATCCTGTTACATTATAACATAAATATTTCCGTTGAAAAGTTGAAAATAGTGACAAGTGAGATTTTTTCACAAATGATTATCAGCTTATCAACTCTCATTGTACATTGGGTGAATTGTGATATAATAACGGCGGTGATAATGTGAAAAAAATCTTAGTAGTCATCTCGATGACATTATTGT
>PGZW01000041.1 GCA_002841515.1 Firmicutes bacterium HGW-Firmicutes-19
GGATGTCGTCAAACAAGAATTAACGATTCTTGAAGGTGATATTCCTTCGCCGATCAAACCGCCGAAAGGGTGCAAATTCCATACAAGATGCCGCTATGCCTTTGATAAATGCAAAGTGGTCACTCCGAAATGGGAGGAAATTGAACCTGGTCACTTCGTCGCATGCCATCTAAGGAGCAAAGACGCTGAGTAGACCGAAAGCCCCAAAATACACGAAGGAAGAAATACGAGATTACGAAGAAAAGTTGAAAAACACCGATTTTGAAAAAGGTGATATGATGGCCATGATTATTGCGGCCATGCTTACGATTATGCCGGCCATGTTAGCAGTCATTGCTTTTATGATTGGTATCGTCTGGTTGATATTCTTACGTTAAAAAACAGTCCGTGGACTGTTTTTTTATTTGTATTCTAGAACTTGCTTTCAGAATCGTGGTCATATTCCAGTTCTTCTCTGACATGTTTCAAACTGTGACCAACTTCCCAACTAACCAATACTGATACGATGACATGCAATACAATAATGGCACTCACGATTGCTAAGTCTGTATAATCACGAATCGTGATCAAACGCAATACCTCAGCTGCCAAGTAGAATAATAATCCTAATGCGATTCCGCGTCCCAAACGAATGCGTAATTCCGTTGATGTTTGTTTGTACTTTAATTTTACGAATCTGCATAACGTCTGAAAGGCGACTAAGACGATAATAAGTGCACCAGTCAACTCCAACAGCAGCATCAGCAGTTTCGTCAAATCTATGACAAAGTGATGAATCAATTCATATAGTGCTTCCAAAGTATCCCAACTTTCTTTTTGAATTTACACTGAGTATTCTATCACTAAATGGATGAAAATGAAAGAGATTTATTTCACATTAAGGAATATGCGACTTTACGTCATAGATAACACTAGAGGTGAAAAACATGACCAGTTTCGCGCAAAAAAAACAACTGATATCATATTTGTTTATTCTGTGGGGACAGAGTAAATATATCAGTGAAAACAGTGAGATTATTTACTACGATTTGCATACATGCGATGATTTGGACCGGCATATGAGACATGCTCTTTCGCAACTGAATGATGAGCAAAAAAAGATAATAAAAAAAGAATTTATGGAAAAAACAAGTCCGAACTGGTACCTTGAGTACTACTCAAGAAGCTCATTTTACCGTCATAAGAAGCAGAGTATGGACACATTTATACGTTGCTTGCATGGTCGAAAAATGGTAAAATGATACAGAGGTGCACAATATGGATACTTTTTCTAGACTAAAAACGCTATTGGAGAATCGGGGTATTAAGACCGGTCAATTGACCGAAAGTTCAACACTAAAAGAAATTGGGATCGATTCACTGGACTTGGTTGAAGTCCTTTTGGAACTTGAAAAAGAGCTCAATGTCACATTTTCTGATGATGAGTTGCTGGGGTGCAGAAGTGTCAGTGACGTAGTTGATTTAGTAGCGAAAAAGAAATAAGGAGGACATTTATGTACAAGGGAATTGCAGCTTCATCAGGTGTAGTTGTATCTAGAGTGTATAAATTAGAACATCCGGTTCTAAATATCGAACGTAAAGATTCTGATGCTGAAAATGAAATCAGTAAATTATCAACGGCATTGGAAAAAACACAAAGAGACATTGAAACGATCCAGAAAAAAGCCGTAGGAAAACTGACGGATGAAGAATTGGCGATTTTTGATGCTCACCTAATGGTAACACAGGATCCGGAATTCATCGGTCAGATTGAAGAAATGATCAAAAACGAGAACATCAATGCAGAATTTGCAGTCAATGAAGTCGGCGGGATGTTTATTTCGATGTTTGAGTCTATGGAAGATGCTTATTTCAAGGAAAGAGCCGCCGATATCAAAGATGTTACTTACCGTATCAAATGTCATATTTGTAATGTCACGATACCGAATCTGGCTTTGATTGATGAAGAAGTCGTCATCGTCGCGCACGATTTGACACCTTCGGATACAGCTCAACTTAATAAAGCCTTTACGAAAGGCTTTGCAACAGAAATTGGTGGGAGGACGTCTCACTCAGCCATTATGGCCCGCAGTCTGGAAATTCCGGCAGTTGTTGGTGCTGGAGATTTATTGTCAAAATGTGATCATGGTGACAGTATCATCTTGGATGCATTGGATGGTGTTGTTATCATTAAACCGACCGAAGAGCAAATCAAACATTATACAAACAAAGCCAATCGCTTTGCTGATATGAAACAAAGCTTAAAAGTACTAAAAGATGCAGACAGCATAACAATCGATGGTCATCATGTTGAACTAGTTGGTAATATCGGAACACCGAATGATGTCGTTGGTGTACTAAACAATGGTGGAGAAGGCGTCGGATTATATCGTACGGAATTCTTGTATATGGATGCCACAGCCTTACCGACCGAAGAAGAGCAGTTTGAAGCTTATAAGACAGTGCTTGAGCGTATGAAAAATAAACCGGTCGTTGTCCGTACACTAGACATCGGCGGTGATAAAGAGTTGTCATATTTACAGTTTCCTAAGGAAATGAATCCTTTCTTAGGATATCGTGCTATTCGTCTTTGTTTGGATCGGACAGATATATTCCGTACCCAGTTGCGTGCGTTATTGCGTGCAAGTGTCCATGGAAACCTTTGCATCATGTTTCCGATGATTGCCACACTTCAGGAGTTCCGCGATGCCAAGGCTATTATCGAAGATGAGAAAGAAAATTTGATCTACGAGGGTCAAAAAGTAGGTAAATACCAATTAGGAATCATGGTTGAAATTCCGGCAGCCGCTGTGCTTGCTGATCAGTTCGCCAAAGAAGTTGATTTTATGAGCATTGGAACCAATGACTTGATTCAATACTCCATGGCAGCTGATCGGATGAGTGAGAAAGTTGCTTATCTGTATCAGCCATATAATCCATCGTTACTGCGTTTGATCAAGATGACGATCGATGGGGCTCACAAAGAAGGCAAATGGGTTGGAATGTGTGGTGAAATGGCAGGGGAAGAACTGGCAGTTCCAGTACTTTTAGGACTTGGACTGGATGAGTTCTCCATGTCTGCTTCATCGATTTTAGGAGCAAGAAAAATGGTTCGTGAATTAAGTTATGCCGAAATGAAAGTCATGGCCGAAAAAGCGTTGACCATGGGTACCGCTGAGGAAGTCATCGAACTTATTAAAAGATCGATTGCAAAATGAAAAAAGACACATCGCAAGATGTGTCTTTTTGACTAGTAGAATACTGCCCGGGGTAATTCTTTTGCCTGTTCGACCCATTTCTCAACTTCTTTAAGAACAGGTACACGACGGACTAATTTTTTCTCTTCATTTACTTCAGCTAATTTTGCGGTCAAATTGTCCGGTCTGCGACCTGCCAATTCAACAACCGTGTCAACACCTGCGGCTTCCAATAACTCAGCATACTCCCCTGCAATCCCTTTGATTCTAAACAAATCGGCATGATTCACAAATTTCAACACAAGTTTTTCAGAAATACCTGATTTCTCAGCAAGGTCGATGCGGCCTTTTTTAGTAGCGCCGGCCTCAAGAAGTGCTTCTACAGATTTAATCCCAACTTCAACAAATTTAGCTTCATAAACTTCTCCAATGCCTTCAATCGTCGTTAGTTTTGACATATATGCCCTCCTTGTTAGTTCAATTATGACCCCAACAAATATTAAAATCAAGCATTAAGGTTCATTTTCCTGATTTTATATCACTAAGCAAACTCAATTATTGAATAACTCAATCGCTTCTTCATCCAATGATAACTGATGGTTCGTACTTTGCATGGAGCGAACCTGATTACGGCCTGCTGACTTCGCCAGATATAGTGCCTTATCTGCTCGCTGGATAATCGTATTAATATCATCATCCAACCGGCTGCAAGTAACTCCCAAACTTATCGTTACAGATCCATAGCGATGCAAAGGTAAGGACTCCACGGCTTTACGGACTTTCTCAGCAAGAATCATCGCTCCCTCACAAGAAGTTTCGGGACAGATAATCAAAAATTCCTCACCGCCCCAGCGTCCCACAGTATCCGTCAGGCGGCAAATCGGAACGATTGAAGCAGCAATCTCAATCAGAATCTGATCTCCAGCCAGATGACCAAAATTATCATTAAAGCGTTTAAACAAGTCCAAATCCCCCATGATCACACTGAAATGAGGTGTCCCGCGACGTACACGTGCTAACTCCTTCAACATCACTTCATCCAGTTTTAAGCGATTACTAATGCCGGTCAGTGCATCGGTGTGAGACAATCGCATCAACTCTTCATTTTTCAGTCGGATAAAATCATACGCCTTAGCCCGGCTCAACTCTGAAAACGAAATAAGGATCGTAACGCAAAGAGCCGCAAACAATAAATTCACTAAAGAGATAAAACTGAAATCAGCCGATGACCAAAGCGGTAAGAATAAAGTAAAACTCAAAATCAAAAGAACCAGCGATAACCCGGTTACCAACCTGCCGGCATCTCGACCCAACAAGAAATAAGATATTGCAGGGAATATCAGAATCCAGGCAAAAGAATAATTATTGGGACCTGATATCAGAATATAAACAACTAGCAGTGATGTATAAAATACAACTGAGAGCAAGGATGTTTTTCTGACATGATTGGTATGGTGAAAATAGCGCAACAAAAATACCGCAATCACAATTGCAATCAAATCAATCAGAGCGATTGCATAAAGTTTATGTACGAAAACATTCAAAATTATCAAAAATAAAAACACAGGCATCAAGATCAACAATATATTGTTGATAAGATAGGTATGCCAGTACTCCGGTTCTTCCGGCTTGAAATGAAAACCATTGGTCACAAAATGTTGATAACGATCCAACCCACATCACACCCCCCGGCATTCAGTTATAAAAACTATAACATACTTTCAGAAAAAGTGTTATTTCGCTAAAAAAAAGGTGAGTAATCACTCACCAAAGTTTATAAGTATTTTTTCGAAGAAATCAATTCCATTTAGTAAAACCGATTCGTCAAAATTGAAATTACTGCTATGCAAGGGATGAATATAGCCCTTTTCATCATTTCCGGTGCCTAATAATACAAAACATCCGCGTACGACTTGTTGATAAAAGCTGAAATCCTCAGAGATCATCAACGGTTGAATCTGACGATACTGTTGTTCATCAAGTATTGAACTTGCCAGTTGTACCAATTTTCGGTCATTGATGACCGGCGGATAATAATCTTTGATGGAAGTTTGAATGGATACGCCATAAGCAGCCTCACAACCCTTACCAATCGCATGTACCCGTTGCTTCAGTATCTTGTATACATCTTCGTTAAAAGCCCGTATCGTACCGCTTAGCGATACTGATTGAGCAATGATATTGCGTGCTTCACCCCCGCGGATCGTTCCTACCGTAATTACAGCACTATCCAAAGGATTAAGATTGCGACTGACAATGGAATGAATGCCTTGAATTAAAGAAGCTTGTGCCAGTATCGCATCCGATCCCAAGTGCGGTTGAGCTCCATGAGAACTGACTCCCTGAATCACTATATCAAACTCACCGTTTTGTGCCATCATCGGACCTTCGCAGAGCCCGAAGATGCCTTCAGGCAAACCGGGGTAAAGATGAATACCGAAAATCGCTTGTATGTCATACCGGCCAAACAACCCAGAATCCACGATGATCTTGGCTCCACCGGGACCTTCCTCGGCCGGCTGAAAAATGAACACAACTGAGTATTTTAAACTCTTTTGGGCTAATCGCTTCGCAAATCCGAGCAACATCGTCATATGCCCGTCATGACCGCAAGCATGCATATTCCCTGGGTGTGTGGAAGCGAAATCTACGTTTGTGGTCTCACTGACCGGCAATGCATCCATATCTGCGCGAAAAGCAATCGCTTCATTCAGTTCGCCTTGTTTAAATGCAATCCAACCGGTAGATGCGACGGATTCCACCTGATAACCCAATGATTCCATGATTTCCTTGACAGACAAAGAAGTTTTGAACAGATTGAACCCCAACTCCGGAATCTGATGAAGCATCCTGCGGGTCGAAGTGACCCACGCTAATTGCTCTTCCATGATTATTTCCTCAAATCCGCAAGAATCTCGGTTTTTGCATCGGTTTTCTCGTCTCTGCGCTTGATAACGCGTGCTGGAGATCCGGCAACCACCATATTTGCTTCAACATTTTCCAATACGACCGAACCTGCGGCTACCACGGCATTTTCACCGATTACAACGCCTTCAAGAATGACAGCATTAGCTCCGATCAGTACATTATCCTCAATGATGATCGGCTGCTTACTCGGTGGCTCCAAAACACCGGCAACCACGGCTCCGGCACCGATGTGACAGTTTTTTCCGATGGTTCCACGAGCACCGATGACCGCATTCATATCGATCATCGTTCCTTCGCCGATCACTGCGCCGATATTGATGATTGCACCCATCATGATGACCGCATTTTTACCAATCAGCACATGCTCCCGGATGACTGCACCCGGCTCGATACGTGCTTCAATATGAGAAATATCCAATAAAGGAATGGCACTGTTGCGCCGATCGATTTCCATGACAAAATCCGTCAAAGCAGGATTATTTGTCAGAAACTCATCGACTTGGGATATATCCGCAAAAATGATTTTTGAATGCTCACTTCCAAACACTTTCAAACCATCGAATTTCACATCCGAAAAATCACCATTGATATAAAGTTTAACGGGTGTCTTTTTAACACTGTTTTTGATAAATGCAGCGATCGCATAAGGATCGGCTAAAAATGTTTCCATAGTTCCTCCTGTTACAATAGGTCATCCATGGAATACAATCCCACAGATTGTGAAGCGATAAAAGCCGCAGCGCGTAACGCGCCTTGTGCGAAAACTTCTTTTGAGAATGCCCGATGACTGATTTCGATACTCTCAGCCTCAGAAGCAAACAGTACTGTATGATCGCCGGCAATCGATCCGGCACGAACGGCATGAACACCGATTACATCGGGATTTCTCTTCCCATGCCAATGCCCTAAAACGACAGTTCGGGATACCGGCAGTGATTCATTGATGGTCTTCACCAACAGTTTCGCCGTACCGCTGGGAGCATCGGCTTTCTGATTGTGATGAGATTCGATCAGTTCGATATCAAAATCCTCTAAATACGGTGTAGCTAGGGCAAGCAGTTTTCGCATGATCAAAACACCAAAAGAGAAGTTTGCACTGCGGAATATCGGTAGATGTCGAGATGCAGCAATGATGTCTTCCTCTTGAGCAAAGGTGTAACCGGTCGTAGCCAATACGAGTGGAACGTGATTTTCTGTAGCATACGATAACAAGGCGTCAAGCTGATCAGGATAGGAGAAATCAATGATGACATCAGCCAAAGGGGCTTCCATAAGGGATGAAAACACCTTATAGGACTCACAAGTACGTCCTTTGGTGTCGATGCCACCCAGCAAAGTCCATTGCGGATTCGCCAATACCTGCCTTGCGACCAGTTGTCCCATTTTTCCTAAAATTCCGCTAATCAGGATTTTCATAACACATCACCCAGCAGATGGTAATGGTTCAAGGTTTCCATCAAAATGATCCGATGCTCTTCTTCCAAATCGACCAAAGGAAGACGGGTGTGACCGACATCATGACCGCATACATTCATGGCTGCCTTGACGGGTACCGGATTGCTTTCGATGAATAATACTTTATGCAACAAGGACAAATGATCGGACAATGACTTCGACTCTTCAACGTTACCGTTGAGGTAAAGGGTACAAAGTTTTGATATCGTTTGCGGTATCAGGTTGGCACTGACCGAAATGACACCATCGCCTCCCAAAGCCAAGACATCAAAAATCTGATCGTCATTGCCGGAGTAAACTGCGAAATCATCATCGGTCCCGTCGATGATTGCTTTGATTTGTTCAAGGTTGCCACTGGCTTCTTTGACGCCAATGATATTGACAACGTTTGACAGTTCTATAACGGTATCAGCCTGTATATTTACCCCGCAACGCGAAGGGACATTATATAAAATAATGGGTAATTTCACAGCATTTGCGATGGCAGTGAAATGGGCGATCAACCCGCGTTGAGTCGGCTTGTTGTAGTACGGCGAAACCAACAACAGTCCATCTGCCCCGACACTTTGAGCATACAGAGACAAATCGATGGATTGAGCGGTATTGTTGGTTCCGGTATTGGCAATGATTGGGATGCGTCCACCCGCAAATTCAACGGCACTTTTAATCAGCAGTTTCTTTTCATCCATTGATAAAACCGGAGATTCGCCAGTGGTTCCGATAACGATGATCGCATCGGTTTTGTGCTCGATGTGCCAATGAATCAGCGTAGCGAACTCATCGAGATTGATCTTGTCATCTTTGAATGGAGTTACGATTGCGACTCCTGAACCTTGAAATAGTTTCATGTTTTTTCCTCCATTAATAATGTTGCGATTTGAATGGCATTGGCAGCTGCACCTTTGCGGATATTGTCAGCGACGACCCACAGGTTCAATCCGTTTTCGACACTGTGATCACGTCGGATGCGACCGATGTAAACCAAGTCTTGACCACTGGCGTCTTGCGGGGTAGGGATCTCATCTTCGAATACTTTAACACCGGCTTGTTTTTTGAGTAGTTCAATGACTTCAGATAGTTCAAACGGTTTTTCCAGTTCAACGTTGATAGAAACACTATGTCCGTTGAAGACCGGTATGCGAACACAGGTTGCGGTCACCGCCAATGTGGGTAAGTGCAATATCTTTCGGGTTTCATCGATCATTTTGACTTCTTCTTTGGTGTATCCATCTTCAAGCATGGTATCGATGCTTGCCAAGGCATTATGCAATATTGCTTTTGGATAGAAAGTGCCCGATTTTCCTTCCAGATTCTTCTTAAGATCATTGACCCCTTGATAACCGGATCCCGATACTGCTTGAAAAGTCGTGTAGATAACCCGTTTTAATCCAAGGGGTGTAAGGGTGTGAAGGGGAATGACGGATTGAATGGTCGAGCAGTTGGGATTGGCGATGATTCCTGAAGAGAATCGCACATCCATAGGATTTACTTCCGGAACAATCAGTGGGACGTTGTCGTCCATTCGCCACATACTGCTGTTATCAATGACTGTAACACCTTTAGAAGCCGCAATCGGCGCAAAGATTTTACTTACTGTAGCACCTGCGGAGAATAAGGCAATATCGATTTTGCGATCAAAGCTGTGTTGGTTCAATTCTTCAACAAGATACTCTTTGTTTCGAAAGACTACGGTTTTTCCGGCGGATCGAGCAGAAGCAAAGAAATATATTTGCCCGATGGGGAAATCATATTCTTCCAACAGGGCGATAAATGTTTCACCGACCATGCCGGTCGCACCGACGATTGCGATATTTTTCATCAGATTTCTCCTTCGAAGATTCCGGAAGCGATTTTTACGGCCGGACCCGTTAAGATGACCCCTTCTTTGCAGTTGACGTGCAATGTTCCGCCTGAAACAATGACCATCACGTCATCTTCTGTCAAATCCAGTAAATGAGTAATAAATGCACTTGCGGCGCTGCCGGTTCCGCAAGACAGTGTCCATCCCGCACCGCGTTCATGCGTTGTGACACGGATGGTCTTTCGGTCAAGGATGTTTACGAAGTTGACATTGATGGCTTGAGGGAAGCGGGGGTGGTAGGATAATTTCTCGCCCAACGAGTGAATATCGATGGTGTCATCGACGATGATGACGGCATGCAGAGTCCCAAGAAACAGAGTGTGAAGAGTCAATCCTTCAAGGATGACTTCATGATTATCGATGACATATTCACTATCCAGATCAAGCAAAGGGAGACCAAGATTAAGTGAAATCGCATCATCCTGAGCATCAACATCAATGATTCCGGCCATCGTTTCGATTGTAAGCGGTCCTTTGGCCAATAATCCGTGGTTGAGGCAATAACGTACAAAGCATCGCAATCCGTTGCCGCACATGGGAGCAGGCGAACCATCGCTGTTGATGTATTCCATTTTGATGTCGGCGATATTGCTGGGATGGGGGATCATGATGCCATCGGCACCGATACCGAAATGGCGGTCGCACAAGCGTTTAGCAAGCATGCTTGAATCAAAACGTTGAGGTTCGATAAGGATGAAGTCGTTCCCGGTTCCATGATATTTTTCAAATTGGATCATAAGTTGAAGGCCGAGGCGATCAGATGAACCGCTTTTTCCTTTAGGGCATTGTCAATCGTATAGGAAATGCTGATTTCCGAAGTGGTGATCAGTTTATAATCAATATCATTGGCCGCAAACAGTTCGAATAAAGTAGCAGCTACACCGGATTGAGTACGCATGGCCATACCGACGACCGATATTTTAACGATGTTTGTATCTGTCGAGATGATCACATCATCGTATTTTTTATGTAGATCGGTAAGTACGTCATTGATCAGGTGTGTGTCTTCAGAAGATGCCGTAAAGGCAAGGTTGACGAATCCATCCGGTGTATGTGTCTGAGATATCATATCGACATTGATTTCATTTTGGGCAAGCTTGATAAAAAGGTCGGCGGTGTGCCGGGACTGGCTTGGCAAGTGATTGACGGATACGAGTATGACTCGTTCGCTGAGGGAAAGTCCGGTGATGCTTTTTGTTTCCATGGATGGATCAAACTCCTTTATGATTGTTCCTGGGGTATTTTGATGTGCGGATGCGACAAGGATTTCGACTGCGAAGCGATGACCGATTTCGATCGATCGCGGTTCCATGACTTTTGCTCCTAGAAAAGCCATTTCTTTCATCTCTTCATAACTGATCACATCGATTTTTTTGGCTTTGGGATACAGTCGTGGGTCGACCCCGTATATCCCCTCGACATCGGTATAGATCTCTACCCGGCAATTCAGCTTTGCGCCTAAGGCCACAGCGGTGGTATCAGAACCGCCCCGTCCTAGTGTCGTGATATCGCCGTCTTGATTCAACCCTTGAAATCCGGCGACAACGACGATTTTTCCATCCCTAAGATGTTTCTCAACCTTTTCGATATCAATATCTTCGATTTTGTTTTTGGTATGCAATCCGCTGGTTTTGATTCCGGCTTGAAATCCGGTAAGACCGATGGCTGATTGACCATTTTCATTTAGGATCATGGAGAGAAGAGATATGGATACTTGTTCACCGGTACTGATGAGTAAATCAATTTCGCGTTTGGAGGGGTTGGTGGATGCTTGACGTGCAAGTTCTAGCAGTTGGTTGGTCGTTTTTCCCATAGCTGAGACAACCACGACCACATCGAATCCATCGGTTTTCTTTTGTTGGATCTTTTGTGCGATCGCTTGCATCTTTTCGATGTTTTCAACAGACGAACCGCCAAATTTCATTACAATGGGATTCATTTCACTCTCCGATATCATTTCTGATAAGATCTTCATAGGTTTCGCGTTTTACGACGATGCGCACCTGATCATCATGGACAAATATGACGGCCGGTCGAAGTAAACGGTTGTAATTGGAGGACATCGTATAATGGTAGGCACCGGTAGATAACACCGCAAGGATATCGCCTGGGTTGCATACGGGCAGATGGGCCTTTTTAATGATGATATCGCCGGACTCACAGGCTTTGCCGGTGACAGTATATTGGGTATTGCACGGATCGTCTACCCGATCAGCGATCAGTGCGGTATACTGGGCATCATAGAGAACGGTGCGGATATGATCGGCCATCGAACCATCAACAAACACATAATTCTTCTGATTGATGGTCGTCTTGGTACTGCCTACGGTATACAGAGTCGTTCCGGCATTGGCGACGATCGACCGTCCGGGTTCGATCATGATTTTCATTGTCGGCAACTGGTAATCGGTTAGGGTCCTAAAGATATGGTCAAGCAATGAGTGTAAAAACTCAGATAGAGTCAACGGCTGATCTTCAAGGGTATAGGAAACCCCAAATCCGCCACCGAGGTTAAGTTCAGCGATATTGAGTCGATGATCACTGATGAACTTAATCAGTGTATCGGCTTCTTTATAAAATGACTCAGCCTCAAAGATTTGTGATCCGATATGGGCATGCAATCCGACGAAGTCGATCATCGGTTCTTGTTCAAGATGTTCGATCAAAGTCATTGTAGCAGGATCTGCCGTGCTTAATCCGAATTTTGAATCATTTTTCGTGGTAGCGATATATTCGTGGGTGTGAGCTTCGATGCCGGGATTGACTCGTAGCAGTACTTTCTGTGGTTTGTTTAATAAAGAAAGCAGTAGTTGAAGTTCGTTTTCATTATCAAGCACGATTGTGCCGACCCCAAACTCGATCGCCATTTTCAGTTCATCCATCGACTTATTATTTCCGTGGAAATAAATTCTTTCCATATCAAAACCGGCCATATGGGCTGTGTAAAGTTCTCCTCCCGATACGACATCCAGACTCAGCCCTTCTTCTTGGATCAGTTTGCACATGGCCAGAGTCAAGAATGCTTTGGATGCATAAATGACTTCAGATTTCAGGTTTGGGTGAGTGAAAGAATCTTTAAACATTCGCGCTTGGTGGCGGACGTGTTTTTCGTCGACGACGTATAAGGGAGTGCCAAAGCGGTCTGCGAGTTGTTTGGCGGTGAAACTTCCGATCATCAGGTGTCCGTTGTGTTTTTTAATGAAGTCAAGCATGTTATCAGCTCCCTCGATTTCTATAAAACAAAAGCCATGAGCAAAAGGCTCATGGCTATAATAGCTTCCCTTTCGCCCTTCCGTGGAAAAAGCGCATTCCGGCTTGATTGGGCAACCAAACGGGAACAGTCTTATGTTTGTTCAACATAAGCCCAGCACATACGTGCTTCGGCGATTGTCCCTCAACCTGTTGGTTTAATGACGCATCGCGGCCTCTTTTAACACAGCTATATTTAGTTTTACAAAGATTAACACAGAATATTTTGATTGTCAATGAATTAGAAAAAAACGATGATACGACTTAAATTCCGACCGTCAAACTACGCTTTTCCATCCATGTGACATCCATCCATTCGCCGGTGTCCATTTGTCCGATGCGCTCCCGTATCCCGACGATTCGAAAGCCGCAATCCAGATGAAACTTCACGCTTTTAATGTTTTTGCTTATCACTCCGGCGACCAGTGTCCAAATCCCCAGTTTTTCGCTCTCACTGATGAGATGTCGCATCAGAAGTTTTCCGACACCCTCGTTTTGATGGTCCGGATGAATATAGATGCTCACTTCCGCGACTCCGCGGTATATGTGTCGGCTTGAAGCAGGAGATAGGGTGGCCCAGCCGATGACTTCATTATCCATCATCACGACCCATCGGGCATCCTTAATGTGAGTGAGATCAAATGTCTTATAATCCGGTACAGCATTGGTGAAAGTGGCAATCTTTGAGTCGATTCCTTTTTGGTATATGTCACTAACCCAGGGATAGTGTGCCTGGCGCATTGGTACGATTTTTATCATGTCATTTACCGCTGTCGCCATAGTTGGTCAAAACCCGGGCAGATGGGTCGCTGACGTTACAGCCTTCCCACGTTGGATTGGGCATCCAGTAGGTTGTAATCAGATGCGCTTGTTGAGGGTAGAATTTTTCAAAGATATCGCGATACCAGAGGGCTTCTTTGGTAAAGGGGGTGCAATGCGGATATTTTTCCCTGGCGTTTTTAACATCATCATCACTGTATAAGCGATCGGCTGCTTTTTTAAGTTCATCAACCATCGAATGTCCGACTGCATCAGAAAATGCGGCTTTCTCACGCCATAGAATTTCGTCTGGTAGCAGGTTTTCATCTTCAAATGCTTTTCTTAGCAAATACTTTCCTTTTCCGGTCGTGTTCATTTTTAACTTTCCGTCAATCGCCATAACATCGCGCACAAAGGTCAAATCGCCAAACGGAACGCGTGCTTCCAGCGACCACGCAGCAATACAACGGTCTGCTCGCAATACATCGTACATATAAAGTTCGCGCATGCGTTTCTTGCTTTCTTCCATAAAGGCATCCGCATCCGGTGCGAAGTCTGTATATTTGTATCCGAACAATTCATCACTGATTTCACCGGTCAACAAGACCTTGATTTCTGAATGTTGATTGATGTATTTGCATAACAAGTACATTCCGATGGAGGCGCGTACAGTGGTGATGTCATAGGATTCCAAATGATAAATGACATATGGAAGAGCGGAGATCACATCTTCGATGGTCATGATGGCTTCATAGTGCCGGCTGTTTATTTTCTTGGCAACCATTCGGGCGTATTTAAGGTCGATGGCATCGCTTTTCATGCCAACCGCAAAGGTCGTGATGGGGGTATCCGCATATTTTGCGGCTAGAGCACATACCAATGAGGAGTCTAGACCACCGGATAGCAAATAACCGATAGGCACATCGGACATCATGCGTTTCTTAACGGCTTCGGTCAGTCCAATGTTGATGCGTGTCAAAATGTCGTCCATGTCACTCAATGTTTCTGAGGTTTGTGCAATGTCGCTATATTTTATCCATTCACCGCCGTAATACAAGGTTCCAATCGGGAAGGGGCGGATGTTATCACACAGAGGAATGAGTGATTTGGCTTCGGAAGCAAATGCCAAATCTTTGCTTCCTTTGATTTCGCCGTAAAACATCGGTCGAATCCCGATTGGATCCCTGGCCGCAAGGGTCAGTTGTTTGTTTTTATCGTATAACACAAAAGCAAACTCAGCATCGAGATATTTGCACATGTATCGTCCGTATTTGTTATATAAAGGTAAAATGGTTTCGCAATCACTTCGCGAAGCGAAAGGATAATTGGTAAAAGTCCTTTTAAGTTGTTGCTCATTGTAAATTTCACCGTTGCACATCAGGATGGTATCCGGTGTGACAAACGGTTGCATGCCGTTTTCCGATACATCCATGATCGATAGACGGTGAAATCCGAAGGTTCCGTACTCTTCGGCTAAAATGCGGCTTTGATCGGGTCCGCGGTGAGCGATGGTGTCAAATCCTTTTCGAAACAGCGTTTGATCGACATGCCCTTGGGCAAACATGAATCCACACATAAGTGTTACCTCCAATAAAAAACAGCCTCATCCTGTAAGGGACGAAGGCTGTTGCTCCGCGGTACCACCCAAATTACCTGTTAAGGTCACTT
>PGZW01000042.1 GCA_002841515.1 Firmicutes bacterium HGW-Firmicutes-19
AACCGGGATCATTGCGCACATAAAACCAAAGGTTTGCATGTGTTGATGCGTAAATCCTGTTAAGTTACCATGATACCACCACCAGAATGCGGAGTTTTTAGTTTGTTTACTTAATTTTACGCTCATCTTAGAGATCCTCCTCTTCTGCTACTGCTTTTTTGCTAGACCCAGCCATGACAATCTTGTAGTTCAAGTATGCAATCATAGCACCGAAGAAAGCAGCACCGATCAAATTGATCTTCAAAACTGCGGCCAATGTGAAACCGAAGAAGAAGACGATCAAATCTGTCGGTTTAGAAACTACTTGCTTCAACAGGATAGCGATACCAACTGCCGGTAATAATGTACCAACGGTGAACAAAGTCTTCATGATGATTCCATCCATTGGTAACCAGTCTTTAATGTTAGCAACAAACGGAGCACCGTTGATCGTAATCAAATACGTCGGGATAAACGCGATCAAGAAGTGAGAAATTAACGGGAGTACGAAGTTCGTTAAGTAAATATTCTTGTACGCAAGTTTGTCGATCGATTTCCAACCCCATTGTTGCCAAATAAGGTTCATTGTAGCGGTAGAGTAGAACATAACGGTTCCGACTGTACCAACCAAAGCACCGATAGAAACTGCAAGCCCTGCACCTTGTACCGAAGCAGGATCAAGTCCAGCGCCTTTAACAGCGATTACTGCCAAAGGAATACCGATGTAACTGACAGCACGTAAGTCAGCAGAAACGGTTCCGCCCGGAGTAACTAAAGCAATGTAAACGATTTGAATAGCTGCACCGACCATAATTGATGTTGAAATGTCACCAAGAATGATACCGACGAACAATGACGCAACTAACGGACGGCTTAAGGTATACCAAGAATACGTAGTACCCAGAGCACCGATGACTGACGTCATTGAGGCCATAAATGCTAGAAGAACGGCCTGAAAAATATTGATAGTCATAAAATCCTCCCTTTCCTTAGGTTTTATATGATGAACGGCTACAAATTACTCCTATTTGTACCCGAACAATCCACGGAATTTCGGCCAGTAGCCAATGGCATCTTCCCTGACCAAAGCAAACAAAATCTTATATCCAGCTTGATGAATCTTTTCAAAAGCATCGGCTTCATCTTGCATCAACGACTGATTGTTGCCCAACTTAACAGCACCCGGCCGATCATTCGCCGGTCCGACACATACTTCGCGCAAACCCGGATCAAATTTGTCATCGACTAAAATTTTAGACATCAACTTCGGATCCTTGGTAATCAAGAAATAGTTCTTTTGACTTTGAAGCACCTTGTCACATTTTTCTTTCCATTCAGCATAAGTCCAAATGTACAAAGGCTTGTTGATTGACGACAAGAATGCCGCCTTAATGACCGGGTTGGTAGCTGCCATATCATTGACTGCGACGATTGCATCACAAGGATACTCCTGTGACCAACGCGTCGTGATTTGTCCATGAATGATACGGTCATCGACTCGAATAAATGTAATTGCCATATTTCTTCCTCCTAAATGAGTTCTTCTTCTTCTTTGACGGCATTGAGGTCAAAGAAGGTTACAGCCATTCTGCCTTCACTTAAAATCGCTTCTTTTAAATCTTCCCCATCGATATTGTCTTTCATCAAGACAGCCGTCAATACCATTGGCATATTCATTCCGGTAAAGACCATGGATTTTGCCAATAAGCCTTTCTGGTTAAGAATATCCAATGATGTCGTAAACGGGGATCCACTGAGAATATCGCTGAAGAGCAATACTTCATCATCCGCAGTAAACGTTAAAACGAGTTTTTCAAATTCCTCAGCAAACTGATTGGTTCCCATGTCCTCTTTTAGAGAAACACTGAACATATCATCACGCTCTCCGGTCATCATGCGAACGGCTGAGCGCAGTCCTTGGGCGAACTCGCCATGACTGACCATAACCACATACTTCATAATGTTTATCCTCCCTGTAATCGCTTACACCTATACACAAATAATAACCTTTACACCTATATAACTCAACCTTTTCACGTCTATTTATTTATAATAATGCATCAATAACCAAAAATAAAATCGTCAAGGCAATCGGTATGCCCAGCAGGATCCAATAGATACGATTGAAGCGCTTTTCGAACTTCGCCCAGTTCTCCTGGCTGAAATAAAAGCGGTTATCCTCAGTTTTGATAAATATGTCGTCTTCCATCATATTGGTTATCGTATAAGCAATTACCGTACTCGATAACGGCAAATCTTTGCAAATCTCCACCGGCTGAGCTGTCTTCTCACTAAATGCATTCGCATTTTTAAACGTATCGATGACAAGCCTTCCCGCAGTTTTTCTTGGATTCACCCGTTTTTTTGTAGTCACGACTATCCTCCTGTTTAATACAGACGGGCATACTGCCGCATGTATTTCTCGTTTTTCTCAAAACCGCCATCGACATTAGCGCTGACAAATACCGGAACTTCCACACCGCGAGATTGTAATAATCGTGCGATTTCCACCGTATAAAGCAGAGCTATGACTGAGTTGGCGATGGATGAAGTCGGTCCGACCGGTGCTTCGATACCATTCAGAAGGTAAGCAGCATCTCCCAAATCACCGCAATTGTCAATGACCACATCCGCTAATTCCAGCAGTCGTTTACCGCTGGGGTGACGCGAGGCCGTTGCCAACGAATGTTTGACATTGGTTACGGCGATCACTTTTAACCCAGCTTCTTTGGCTAATAAAGCCATCTCTACCGGATAAGCATTCCTTCCGGAGTTTGAGGCAATCAAAATCACATCATCTTTTTTACACCCGTATAATTCAAATAAGATGGCCGCATAACCCGGCAATCTTTCCACAAAGGTACTTTTCGTCGGATGTTCAACCAGCGTCAATTCACTTGTCAGCATCGGTACAAAGAAAGCCAGTCCACCGGCACGGCCATACAGTTCTTCACTGAATGTATGGGAATGTCCACTGCCGGTCACAAAGATTTTCTGACCTTTTTCAAACGCATCAGCCGTCAACTTCGCGGCTTGGGCGATATTTTCAATTTGGGATTCATTGATTCGATCAATCACTGACTGATAATAAGTAATGACATCAAGCATCCTTGTCCACCTCTTTCAAAAAAGAAACAAAGCGTTGGGCAGTCAAATGCGGTCGCGTGATGGCACCGCCAACCACTACACACAAAGCACCCAGCTTTATACAGCGTACCGCTTCTTCCGGACAGTTGACCTTACCTTCGGCAATGACTTTGTCTTTAAAGCGCTCGCATAATTGTTCAATCAATTCAAAGTTTGGACCATCGGTCTTCTTGGAATGCGAAGTATAACCGCTCAATGTTGTGCCTACAAAATCTGCACCCCACTCGATGGCATTCACTCCTTCTTCAAAGGTCGATATATCCGCCATCACCGGCAAATCAGGGTATTTCTTCTTAATGTCTCGAATTAGTTCGTAAGCCTTTCGTCCGTCATGCGATATACGATCCGTTGCATCCAAAGCAACGATATCACTTCCGGCCTCCACTAAAGCATCAACGGCTTCCATGGTCGGTGTTATATAAACATCACACCCCGGCTTGACAACTTTCCAGATGCCGATGACCGGCAAATCGACAGCTGCCTTGATATCCGCAACATTTTGAGGCTCATTCGCTCTTATGCCAACGGCATCTGCCCATTTGGCGCATTGTGCCATTTTAACGACAATGCCCTCACCGTGAATCGGTTCTCCTTCAAAAGTCTGACATGAAACGATCAGTTTTCCTTTGAGTTGTTGTTTAAGAGCATCAACGTTCATAAAATTCCTCAGTATTATTTCTTTTTGTTTTTCTTCGTTGCGCGCACAAAGGCATGGATCAACGCGTGCTTACTACTATTTTGCGGGATGATCGTGATTTCGTCAATAGATGCCGGAATGATTACACATTCCGCATAATAGATATTGAATGGAGCAAATGCATTTCGCTTGCTCTTGATGGTAGCCATATCGCCCTCCACCAACATCAGCGAATGTACGGTATGTCCGATTTCTAATTCAAACGGCTTACTGAACCAGGTTCTGACCGTATCGATAAACTCAAGTTCATGCAGTCCGGTACGTTCCTGTTTCAATCCTTCTTCTTCATTAAGAAGCGTCACATCATTGACCAGATTTTCATAAACCCAATCCGTATCGCGCTGAATATCCACCACACGGCTGGCATGAGCCAAATGAACCGGCCGCGGCATGCCATCCATGCCCAAACGTCCCCAGTCCCACATCTTAAATGTAAATATATAAGGCGTTGCACTGATTTCCAAGACCATCGAATTACGGCCGGAGCAGTGGATCGTGCCCGCCGGAATCAAAAAATGGTCGTGTTTCTTTGCCGGAATCTTATTAATATATAACTCATCATCGAAGAACTTCTCCCCGGCATTCGCCAGTTGCAGATCATTCATCAAATCATCAAGTTTAACTCCGTTTTTAACCCCGAGATAAACATGCGCATCCTCTTTGGCATCGAGAATATAATAGGATTCATCCTGAGTATAATGCATTCCAAACTGGCGTTGAATATAATCGGTCAGCGGATGGACCTGAAGCGATAAATGCCCGCCTTCCATCGTATCGAGAAAGTCAAATCGGATCGGAAATTCCCTTCCGAAGCGTGCAACGTTCAATTTACCCATCAACTCTTCGGGATAACGCATGACCGCATCCATCGCCTGAAACGTCATATATCGGTCTCCGATTCGAATCGTCAACGCATTTTCTTCGGGAACTCCGTTAAACGACCAAGCGTAGTTTGCTTTTTCGGGATCCAGATTGCACTTTTCTTTCATCCATTGTCCACCCCAGACACCCGGGTCAAAATATGGGACCATGGAGAACGGTTTACTGACAACTTCCTTTAATGCTTTCATGAAACTGTCTTTTGACAGCATCTTTGGTTGGTCGACAACATCGGTATCCATGACATAATTCACTTGATTCCAAATGGAATCCTTATAATTATCCGCAATCCGCCAATCAACGAAGTAACCGCGCTTAAACATACGCAACGGGTCTTCCCCGAAATTGCCGGCATTGTAGTTATCCATCGTCTTATTTCTAAATCGCATCTGAATTTCCCAACGGGTAACACTGGTAAAGATGACACAGGCTTTATCGACCAGTCGGCTTGACCCAAATCCTATCAAAAGGATTTTCCCGGTCAATGTACTCAGTTTTTCAACCAGGAAAGAGAATTTCAAAGAATCGGTTATGTGCTCTATTTTTTTATGTGTCAAACGACCAAATACCCGGTCATCCGTCAAGTCATCAAACAATACATCATTCAATTTTTCATTGGCATACATCACTTCATCGGTATCGTAAACGGCATCAAACAAATGCCCCAATCCCTCGACTAACGATTTTTTGTCGGTCCCGGGATAAGTTTCAATGGCAATGAAACGATGATGCCTGCACTCATTTTTTATTACTTTTCCAATCTCATCAAAACCTTCGGTAATACCGGAAGTAACGGATTGAATCTCAATCAGCGGGTTGGGTCTATACTTGTTATCGTTCATGATACCCCTCCGTTTTTTATCTAAAGTCATTATAGCATATTCGTTTATAGTTGCAAATACTTTCATAAATTATCATAATATGTCATTATATATCGCCTAAATCATGACTCATCGATATAAAATCAGGGAATTACGACATTTTCTTTCATAAAATTCATTTTTAAACAAATTTTGCCAGAAAACATCTTTATTTGTAAGCGCTTTTCTTCAATTTAAACATTTGTATTAACAAATTTGCAAGAATTGGTTGACTCCTATGTACAACCGACCTATAATTTCAATGTAGAATGATTGAGGTAACCAAATGATTGAGCGAGTACTGAAGAAAAACGAACAAAACGTTGCTGTGGCACCCAAAGAGCCACTCTATAAAAACGATGCTGAACAGCTGGAAATCATGGTCAGATATACCCAGGAGCACCAACGATTCTCTGATGATCAAAAACTCGAGCGGGAGATCGCTTGTTTACATGTGCTGTTTCCGGATGTGTTTCGTCCGATGTACGAGAATGATTTGATCCTTGGACGATACGATGCATTACCGATCGGATTCGGTTCGGTAACCTCTGTAGGAGCACCGGGCCATTATTGCCGCTTCGATCAAATGATCAACATGCGAAACCGGATGGACGAGTCCGTTCATGCTACCATGGATGAACTTATTCAATATTGGAAAAAACATGACACAAGAGAGATTTTCTATAAGGACAACCTGATGGAAAACATCATGGGACCCTTTGTGGATGTTCGTTATCCAGTTATTGTTACCGCACGCTTTAGCGGAATGTATCTGGACTACAACAAACTGCTGGACCACGGAATCGATGGTTTGATGCGTCTGATAGAGTCAAAGAAAAATGAAAATGTCAACTCAGCCATTGAATATCAAAGCATGCTAGACGCATTGACTTTGCTGAAAAAGGTAGTCGACCACCATATCGATGAAGTAAGAAATAAACTGAAAGAACCGTTGAGCGATCTTAGAATAAAACAGTTGAATCGATTGCTGGATGCCCTAAAAGAAATACGTAACGACAAACCAACGACACTGATTGCAGCGATGCAATTGGCATGGCTCTATTCATCCATGGCCGGTGTGGTCAATTATGGGCGCATGGATGACTATCTGGGAGACTATCTTGTCAATGACTTAGAATCCGGCCGATTGAGTGAGGCAGAAGCCATGGATTTGATCGAATCACAATGGCGTCTGATCGAAGTGAAACGAACCAACGTCAATGGGCGTGTCATCGTTGGAGGCAAAGGTCGACGAAACGAGAAAAATGCCGATGTCTTTTGTAAATTTGCTATCGAAGTAACAAAAAGAGCACAAATGGTCGAGCCTCAGTTTACCCTGCGCTTTTATGATGGTATGGATCCTGAAATCATGGAGAAAGCCATGGAAAGCATTTCTACCGGAATCACCTATCCAATCTTATACAACGATGATGTCAATATACCGGCCGTAATGAAAACAATGAACGTCGATGAGAACACAGCATGCAATTATGTGCCTTTTGGCTGTGGTGAATTCGTTTTGGCCAACAAAGGCGTCGGCACTCCCAATGTCTGCATCAACCTTCTGAAAAGTCTGACGATACTGATCCACGATGGCGTCGATCAATGGGATTACCAATACAAATTAGGCCCTTTGAAATTAAAGAAGATGAATGAGATCACAACATTTGAGGAATTCCTCGACCAATACAAACAACAATTGTCATACTATATCGAAACCTCTGCCAAAGCACATGCTCAGTCCTATAAAGTCCTCAATGATCAAGTCGGATTTATCTTTACCAGCATACTTACCGATGACTGTATCAATCGCGGAAAAATGGTGTTGGACGGTGGTGTTTACCATCTCGGTGGAACCAATGAAATGTATGGAAACATCAATACCGCGGATTCACTGTTTGCCATCAAGAAACTGGTCTTTGATGAAAAGAAGCTGACCATGAAACAATTACAGGAAATCCTGGCACAAGACTTTGATGATCACCAAGACATTCAACGCACCATGATCAACCTGCCAAAGTTTGGCAATGATATCGATGAAGTCGATCAACTCGCCGTATGGCTTCATGAATTTACCTGCAAGCACGTCGCACAACAAGCAGAAAAAGTCGGATTAGACAGTTGGCTGGTCGTTGTGATCAATAATCAGGTAAATACGGAGTGGGGACGGGCAACTGCCAGTTCTCCCGATGGTCGTATTGCGGGAATGTATATGTCCAATGCCAACAACCCGCAAAGCGGCGCAGATATCAACGGACCCACCGCCATGCTGAATTCACTCTCGAAAATCCGGGCAGACATCAATGCCGGAACCGTTCAAAACATAAAGTTTTCCCGTCGGATGTTTACGCAGGAGAAAATTAAAATCCAGGCTTTATTTAAAACCTATTTCAAAAAAGGCGGTCCGCAACTGATGGTCAATATCGTCAATCAAGCCGACTTGATCGATGCTTACCACCATCCCCAACGTCATCGTGATTTGATCGTACGGGTCGGCGGGTTTAGTGCGCGCTTTGTAAATTTGGATAAGGATGTTCAAAAAGAAATCATGGAAAGAACCTGCAATGACTAAAGGACTCATCTTTGACATTCAGCGTTTCTCACTCAATGACGGGCCGGGCATTCGCACGACGGTCTTTTTCAAGGGCTGTGGATTGCGCTGCGCGTGGTGTCACAATCCTGAATCCATCGCCTCATATCAGCAGTTGAGCTATGATCCGACCCGTTGTGACGGATGTCAAAAATGTATGGTTGCCGTTGGCGGAAAAGGAATCTCGATCCTCAATCAAAAAGCCGTTGTAGATATGGATATCCACGATCGAACTCTTGAATTGGTCGGTGTCTGTCCACAGAACTGTTTCCGTGTATTGGGTGATGAAAAAACCGTCGATGAAATCGTAAACGTTGTACTGAAGGATCTGGATTATTATCGCGAATCCCATGGCGGTGTGACTTTTTCCGGAGGAGAAGCATTGAATCAATGGCCCTTTATCGAATCGGTTGCCAAAAAACTGAAAGAACATGGATTACATCTGACATTGGATATATCCGGATATGATCCCGCCAGATACCTTAACTACACCACGGATTTGATCGATCTTTATTTGCTTGACCTTAAAACTTCGAGCGACATGGTTTATCAAAAGTATATCCGGCAAATACTCGATCCAAAGCAAACACTTAATACACTCAAAAAGGCAAGTAGACCGGTCATCCTGCGATGTCCACTGATTCCGGACATCAATGATGATCCCGGATATTTTGACTTACTTGCAAATCTGGTTGATGAGTATGATAATATTATTGAAACGAATCTTTTGCCCTATCACAAACTTCGAAAAAACCAAAACTTTAAACTTTACAATGACCGGCAGTTTTTTACAGAACCCGATTCAACCCGCAAAGAAATCTGGGTCAAGGAAATACGTGATCGGAAAATTCGAAACGTTTGGATGGAGAATAAAGAAATTTCATTGTGAGGTCATTATGTCAAAATATGTGGATATTGCACAACAGCTGATTACCATGATCGAAGCCGGCGAGTATCGACCGTGGGGATTGCTTGAGGGCGAGTTGTATTTGACTCGTCTGTTTTCGGTATCACGCGTTACGATTCGAAAGGCTTTATCGCTGCTCAAAGATAAAGGATACATCCATTCCAGACAGGGCTCGGGATATTACGTCAATCCTTCCGAGTTTTACAAAGAGCAACACCTGACTACCCTCTCTGACCGTTATGCCAACATGAACTTATCTTCCGTCGTTTTATCGTTCGATGTAATCGACGCTTCTGAAGAAATGCGAAAGTTATTTCAGCTGTTTGAGAATTCAAAACTTTATCATTACCGAAGGACACGGTTGGTTGACGATGTTCCGGTAACTTTGGAAGAAACCTGGATGCCCGTCAGTCTTTTTGATGATTTCAGTGAATCTGAACTTTATGGTTCGGTCATGAAATACATCGAAAACCGAAATTTCGTCATCAGTCATGATTTCAAAAAAGTACAGGCTGTTGCGTTAAACAGTGAGTCAGCACGGCATTTACGAAAAGAAGAGCACTCGCTCTCCCTTCAAATCATTCACAAAGTTTACTTGTTAAAATCGGTGTTGGCTCAATATACCATTGAGACACAGGCAGATAATCAGCTAAACGCTTTATCCGTACGCTAAATCAATGATCGCGATAACTGGATAAAAGCAATGTCAACTGACCGTTGATACTGATTTTCCCGTAATCACAAGGAACAAGAACCGTTGTTCCGGGATGGACGAAATGATCATCAACATGACCTTTGCCTTCGATGCAAGTCAGAAAGTAAAACTGATCCAAAGAAAATTCACCTTTCTTTTCAACTTCGATCGATGCAAAAGTAAATATCTTAGGAACATCCATAAAGAACCGGATATTGCATCCGGATATCCGTTCAGGTTTTACTGTATATGGCCCCGGTGCGGTGTGTGGTATAACAAGTACATCCAGACTTTTCTCGATATGTAGCTCACGTTTCTTACCGGTCTTCTTATCGATCCGATCATAATCATACAATCGGTAAGTGACATCTGCGCTTTTGGCAATTTCAAAACACAGGACATTCTTTGAGATGGCATGAACATTTCCATCCGGTACAAAAAGAAAGTCCTTTTTCTTAACTTCCACATAATTGAGCAACTGATCCCACTGTTGATCGCTGATGCGTTTAATTACTTCTGCTTTGCTCTTTGCCGTATGTCCAAACTGAATTGTTGCACCTTTAAAAGCATCAATGATATACCAGGCTTCCGGTTTCCCCATGGTATTCTCCACGTTTCGTGCATATTCTTCGGTGGGATGCACTTGCACAGACAAATCCGCGATCGGATCGATCAACGTGCAGTGAAGCGGAAACTCCTTTGTCTCACATTGAAACCAGTCGGGATGATCGGAAAAAACCTGAGACAACGGCTTCTTCAGTTCTTCGACATAACAGTCACCACTGGGCAATGCACTGACATTCCACATTTCACCGACTGGATTGATTTCCGTATTTCCATGGAAATAATCCTTTATTTTGCTACCGCCCCATATCCGTTCTTTGTATACCGGCAAGACTTTTACGATTTGCTTTTTCATTGATTACATCTCCTTTGTACAGTTCCTTGCGCAAACTTCCCCACGGAGGGTCAAAAAACGTTATAATGAAATCAGAGGTGATTTCATGTCTATAAGTATCATTACCGATCAATTGAACCAAGATTTCGAGAAAGCTTGCGCTATTGCACGGCAACATGGATTTGATTTTGTTGAGATTCATTCATTATGGGGTAAAACCGTTGAGGATCTAAACTCAAACGAAGTTAAGAAGGTTAAGGAAATTTTAAGCAAGTATCAACTGAAAGTCAGTAATCTGGCTTCTACGATATTCTTTATGGCCAAACTATATCCCAACGACACCATAACATCTTTTAGCGATAGTTTTTATGCGGTCAAAGGAAAAACAAAAGATCATCTTGATGCCGCCAAACGCGCGTTGGATATTGCGGTCGCGCTTGACTCCCCTTCGATTCGGGCATTCCCGTTTCGTGCTCCGGAAAATCGGAAGATCATTGGTGTTTTGGATGACCAACGGGAAATCATCGACAATTTAACAAGACTGATCCCTTTCGCAAAAAACGCGAACAAGAAGGTTCTGGTTGAAAACTGTCCTCATACCCATTTGCCCCGCGGTGAAATGACTCATTTTATCGTTAAGACCATTAACAGTCCTTGGTTAGAGTTGTTATGGGATCCGGCGAACAGTGTTCGCGCCGATCAAAATCGATTGGCATCCATTTATAAAAAGTTGACTATTTTAGAGGAAATGGAACTCATCGCATCTTCGATTCGTCATATCCACGTCAAAGACTATAAATATGTGGAGGGATTGGCGAAACCTTATCAGCATGTTGCCATCGGTAAGGGAGATTTACCCTATCCAGCCATCGTTGATTATATTAAGAAGAGTTTACATCCGCCCATGTTTTCGCTTGAACCAGAAGTTGATGAAAACGAAACATTAGTAAGTATCGACTTTTTCAAGTCCTTGCTCTGAATGGTTATACTCATCCATGATAGCACAACCGGCACTTGAGCCAATGCGCGTCGCACCGGCTTTGATCATTGTTAACGCCGTAGCCAAATCACGGATTCCGCCGGCTGCTTTCACTTTGACATCCGGTCCGGCATATTCCTTCATTAATCGAACATTTTCAACTGTAGCTCCACCGGTCCCAAAGCCGGTGGATGTTTTTATATAATCCGGCTTCACGATGCGGGCAATCGAGCAACAAGCGATAATTTCCCGCTCACTCAAATAGCAGTTTTCAAAAATGACCTTACTGATGATGCCTTGTTCTTTACAAATATCGACGATCGCTCTCATCTCACGCTCAACATAATTGTAATTTCCGTTTTTTACTTCGGTCAGATTGACGACATAGTCGATTTCATCGCAACCATCTTCAATTGCTTTTTGCGTTTCAAAAACTTTGGTTTCGATGGTTGTCTGACCCAAGGGAAATCCGATGGCTGCCCCGATGTGAATATTGCTGTCCTTCAGTTTTTCTTTACAATAACGAACTTGTACGGAGTTGATTGCGATCATCCGAAAATCATAACGTAAACATTCTTCGATGACTTTATCGATATCCGCCGATGATGCATAAGGTTTTAAGATCGTATGATCAAAGTACTTATTCAATGGTTTAGAAAGTTTCATGGTTCACCCCTCTATTAAAGATACAAACACTATATCTACAGGACCGGAAACATTGACTAGACCAAATTTTGCCGGCACAAACCAGGTATCTCCGCCGTATAAAGGGTGTCCCTCAATAAATCCAGAACCTTCGATACATGTCAAAAAGTAAAATTCATGCCGCTCAATATTGGCTTGATGCCATACATCATATCTGCCGGCCGTGTATACATTGCGCTCATCGTGAAATAATGTGTACGTATATCCATTCTTTATTTCTTTTGTTAACTCGACCGGCCGGGTATCCCCGTTAGGAATCTTTACATTATCCAGTACCTGTTGAACATGCAGTGTTCTTTTGGCATTTGTGATTGGATCGACTCGGTCATAGTCATACAAGCGATAGGTCAAATCGGCATTCTGGGTGAATTCAATCAACAGAAATCCGGCACCGAAGGCATGCAAAGTTCCAAAGGGAACATCCACAAAATCCCCGGTTTTTACCCGGATTTTTCGTACCAGCTGATCCCAGTTTCCATCATTCATTAATTCTAGAAATTCATCTTTGGATTTGGCATTATGACCCAAAACCATGTCGCCTTCTCCTTCAATGAAAAATACACCATCCGGTTTGCCCTTTTTTCCCTCATGTTTCATCGCATAATCATCATTCGGATGCAGCTGAATAGACATCGGTGCAATCGGATTGGCCGATGCGACCCGCACGGGCATTTCCTCTTTCGAACACGCAAAAAGTTCGCGATTTTCTTTATAGAATTGTGACAACGGCATATTGGCATCCGGAACCCAACAGTCCAAATGACCGGGCATCGCAATCACATGATAGCATTCCCCGATATTTGGCAAGTCACTTTCATACCCGTACTTTTCTCTTAGGCGATTACCACCCCAAATCCGATAATTGAATACCGGATCGATTTTGTATAGTTTATTCATAAGATTTGCGATACACACATCGGGCATCGATATAGGTTGCGAAAACATTCATCTGATCATCCATCATGACGAAGTCAGCAACCTTGTCTTTGCTTAATGATCCATACCGATCATCAAGTTTCAGCAGTTTTGCGGGATTGACGCATGCCATCACTACAGCATCCGAAAGTGAACATCCGGTAAAAGCCATCACATTACGCATGGCATCATTCATTCCTAAAGTTGAACCGGCGATCCTGCCGGAAGTCTTTTCAAATGCCTTATTATCCTTGATGATGCATGGCAGTTTTCCAAACTCATACTCCCCATCGCCCAGCCCTTTGCCCGGCATGGCATCGGTGATTAGAATGATTTGATCTTTACCTAGAATCTTGTACGTTAACTTGATGACATCTTCATCAATGTGATATCCATCAACAATCAGTTCTTTGAAGGTATTGTCATCGAGCAAAGCTGCCGTGACCATGCCCGGATTGCGATGGGTATGTTGGCTCATGGCATTGTATAAATGCGTAAACCCGGAAACTCCCCATCTCAGTGCTTCCGTTGTCTGTTTGCTAGTGGCATTGCTGTGAGCAAGCATGACTTTGACATCATGTTCAACACAGGCTTCGATGAATTCTTTCGCACCCTCTAGTTCCGGTGCCATGGTAACCATGCGTAAGCGATGATTGGTCAGTTCAACATTTTCAACCAATTCCTCGACGGAGGGCTTTCTCAGGTATCGAGGATCCATCATCGCATGATACTTCTCGTTCATGTGAGGGCCTTCCAAATGAACACCCAACCACCGTGGTGTAAACAGCTCAGGTAACTCCCCAAATTTTTTGAGTAACTCTTTCTCTTTTTCCCTTTTTAAAACCATGGTCGAAGTACAAAAACCGGTGACTCCTTCCATCAGAAAACGCTGAGAGACCTTCTTCATTTTTTCTTCATCGACATCGATAAAATCAACGCCCATCGCGCCGTGGGTGTGAATGTCCAACATGCCCGGAATGATTGTCATTTCATCTTCAATGATGATTTCCGTATCTTCCTGTGCAAAAAGGCTTTTCACTTCCCCATCATCCATGTCCGCGACTTTTTCTACAAGTCCGTCCTTTAAAACCAGATAACCCTCTTGGATGTCAAGACCATCACCACTAACGATGCGTTTCGCCTTGATGATCGTATATGCCATACACAACCTCCCTAGAATTGCTTTCTATTTTCCTCTTGCCTCTTTTACCGCTGCCACAAATTTTCTGGCATTTTCGGTAATCAAATCAAGATATCCTTCCACAGAAACTTTCTTCATATCCACAAGCTGACTGCCAATTCCCACTGCATCGGCGGAAGCCCGAATGAAATCCCCCAAATTATGAAGGTCGATCCCGCCGGTAACGACCATGGGGATTGCAGGCAAGGGTGCTCGGATATTTTTGATATAGGATGACCCTAAATTAGCCGCGGGAAATATTTTCACCATATCCGCACCCCATTGAACCGCATTAAAAATTTCGGTCGGGGAATAACAGCCGGGAATCGACAGTACGCCTTGTTCTTTACTATATTTTACCACTTCTTCACTAAGAATCGGCGAAAAAATGAAAGTTGCACCACTTTCAATCGCCCGTTTGGCACTTTCGACCGTTACAACGGTTCCGGCACCCAAGGCTATGTTATCAAAAGCATCCCGGCATGCGGCTATGGCTTCAAATCCGCCTTCATTTTCAACCGTGATTTCAATACCGATGATCCCACCGGTTATAAGCGCTTTGACAACCGGTACTATGTTCTTTTGATTGGCATGACGGA
>PGZW01000043.1 GCA_002841515.1 Firmicutes bacterium HGW-Firmicutes-19
TTGTGCGACCATGATGGCCAGACCCGGACAACTGAAAATGCAAATCCCGCAGCCGGTACACACATCCACATGAAGATAAGGCTTATCGTTGATATTTTCACCGATTTCAATGGCATTGACCGGACAGCTGGTACTGCATGGATTGCAGGGGATTTCCTCAAAGCACTCAAGAATGGCCTTGGGCTTGATCAATTGCTGTTTATCCGGGAAGAGCGAAACGATTTGCTCTGGGGCCGCTACACCGTCTTTATTCAACATATTGATTGGCATCCTCCATCTTTTTCAATCCGGCCTTGATCTTTTTGCCATAAGGACCGTCTCTTAACAAAAACAATTCTTTTTCATATTTTTCAATAAGCTCATCATGGTTTGGATGTTTCTTATTTAGAAATTCACTCATATACAAACCTCCTAAAAAACCTTCCATCATTGCAGCACTGGCTTCCTCGATACCAACACAATCACCGACCGCAAACACCGGGGGCAACGATGTCTGAAAGTGATCGTTGATCAAAGGAACAAATCCTCCCAGTTCAGGAATATATTTGGTTAAAGCACCGATCATCGACAACAGATGGTGCATCGGAGACAATCCGACCGATACACATAAAGCATCACAAGGAATGATCCGTGATGAATCCGGGACTTCCTTAAAGTTTTCATCCAGAGATATGATTTCGACAGCCTCTACATGATCTTTGCCTATGGCTCTCTTTACGGTCGTCGAGGTTAGGATTTTTGTACCCAAACGAACGAGTTTTGAAGCATGGACTTTGTATCCGCCGATAAATGGGGCAGCTTCGACAATCGTTGAAACAAATGCGCCGGCCTGAATCAATTGGTAAGATACGATGAGTCCGATATTGCCGCTGCCAATCATGACAACATTTTTCCCGGGCAAAACACCATAGATATTCATTAAGGTTTGAATGGCACCGGCACCGTAAACTCCGGGTAAATCATTGTTTTCAAATGCCAGAAACTTCTCGCTGGCACCGGTGGCGACTAGCAAAGATTCACCTTGATAACGTGTATATTTTTGTCCGCTGAGCACCGTAATCACTTGATCTTTATATAAGCCGACCACCGTAGTATTCAGTAAAACAGTCAGTTTCGGATGATCGATGATTTCACTGATCAGTTTCTCGGCTATGTCAAAACCGCGCCACTTGGCATACTGGTTCTTTGAGCCAAAAAACTTGTGGGTTTGTTTTGTGAGCTGACCGCCAAGTTTTGAGCTTCTTTCAACCAACAAAACTTCGCATCCGGCGGCCAAAGCCATGGTTGCGGCACAAAGTCCGGCCGGACCTCCACCGATAATGATGCATTCTTTCTTGATCATTTAATGACTCCTTTATCTTTTTGTCGCCATACGTCCATATTCTCTTCAAGGGAAGTGATGCATGTACGCACATTGGGCACGCCATTGACGATCATATTGCACGAAGCACAATTGCCGATCGCACAATAAAAACCGCGCGGGCGATTTCGTTTAATGCTATGACCCAACGTCATGATGCCCAAAGCACTTAATGCTGAAGCGATCGTATCGCCCTTGTTGCCTTTGACACTTTTACCCTCGAAGGTAAATGCGATTTCTTCTTCTTGTGGAAATTCTAAAATCGGATGATTCTTGATGCGCATAAGGTGGTATATGCCTTTCTTTATGGTTTGATTTTAACATAAATAAGCCATCAGTTAAAGACAAGGTAAACACTTTCACAAAGAGTTGGAAAGGTTAAAAGTGCAATATCAATCGGATAATGATACAATAAGGTCATAGAAGAGAACATCACATCATTGCAGAAATTATTCGGATTTTTTCTTATTACCAAAAAAGGAGGATATCTTATGACATATAAAATCGTAAAGAATTTTCCACAAGATTTGCCTTTTGACAAAGAGGGGCCTTTTGTAAGTATCTATCAGACCACTCAGGTGCAGCCCTTTGACAAAGGCAATGTCATCACATTTAAAAACTTGATGAAGGAAGCTTTAAATCGCATTGAAGAACGATATGACAAGCGAATTGTTGAAAAGTTCGCGTTGCCGCTTCAGGAAATCGTGGGTGACCTTGATTTCTGGTTATATGCGACCCAAGGGATTGCGGTTTATGTAAATCAGGAAGAATGCATCGTATTTCGACTGAACCAGCCGGTAGAGAACCACGTTTATGTGCAAGACAATATTGTCATTCGTCCGGCGATCGCTACTTTTCAAAATCAGATCAGCGCCTATGTACTGGCATTGACCAAAGATTACTTCCATGTTTATGAATGTGATTTTGTTTCAATAAAGAAAGTCGAATTGCCTGAATCGATCGAAACAACGATCAAAGAGGTACTGGGCGATCAGAAAACCGATGCTTATGTTGGTTTTGGTTCAACCGGTAACCGTAATTCGACCGGATTGTTTTATGGCCAAGGTGGCAAAAAAGAAGAAGTCGATCTAGACACGGAAAAGTTTTTCCGTTACACTGACAAAACCATCGTGGAAGAGTTATCCAAAAAAAGATCGATTCCGCTTATTTTGGCTTCTGTGAGCAAAAATCAAACAGTGTTCCGCAAGATAAGCAATAATCCCAATCTTTTTGTTGAAGGGATTACTCAATCACCTGATTCTTTGACAGAGGAGCAGTTGTGTGAACATGTTCGGGAAGTACTTCAACCGGAAAAAAGAAAAAGACTTCAGGTGTTGGTTGAGCGCGGCGCAAAGGCTCTGGCTGATCAACGGGCGAGCGATCTGATCGATGAAATTGCTCAGGCTGCCGTGTCCGGTCAAATCGAATCGTTACTGATCGATTATGATAAACGCTATCTGGCAACGATTGATTGGCCATCACTGAAAATCGTCAAAAACAGTGCGGACCATGATACAGATATTTTTGATGAAATCGCCAAAGTCGTATTGAAAAACCGTGGAAAGGTATTCATTATTGATTCGGTCATGATGCCGACAACCACCGGTATTTGTGCGATTTACAGATAAATCATTTCTAAAAAATACGTAATCATTCACGTATTTTTTTGATGGATAAATATAACATGGTTATCGACAGCAGCAACAATATCCAATTGGCATAACCACCGGGAGGTACACTTTGTAATATGGGTGGTTTAATGACACCAATCAGCATGCGTCCGAGTGTTTCCAATATGAGCAAAACATACATCAACGGAATCAGACTTTTGTATCGAAATGCGACAAGCAATTGAATCAATGCATATATGGTTTGAGATACACCCCATAACCCAAAGGCAAAAACAATGTTTTCGCCGCCCAGCGACAAATTCAGACCGGCTATGACCCCTGCACCTCCATCAACAAAGAAAACATGAATCAGACTGCGGATCATACTTGTAATCGAAATCAATACAAAAATGTAATAGGCCACAATATGGCCAAAATATTCTTGATCGGCTTGCTTTGGTAGAATGCGCTCAATCATATACTTTTAATCCTGTTGTGATCCCATGCGAATTTTACCAAAGTGAGTAAACAAATCAACAAATAGCCCATCATGATATACATCCCGCGAAACGCATTGTCTCCTTTTGTCAAACCGACAACTCGCATAGCAACAACACCCAGTGCGTATGCGGCTAGGATGAAGGATAGCATGTATACCGACAGATGTTTCGCTTTTCTGGATATCAGGATAAAGATGAATCCGGTCAGATAATTGGAAATACCAAAGGCTGCCAACAAAAACAACTGTGCATCTTTGGCAACTGACAAGTCAAGTTTGGCAAAGACATCAACAGCCCAGGAAATATTAAATGTATGCATAAATCCGCGGATCACGTCGAATATTCCAACAAACAACAAAACCCATGAGGGAAAATCATTTCTATCTTTCGTTTTCATTTTTCCTCCAATAACAACAGGTTGCTGTTATTGTTTCTATTGTATGGCATATAGGGGTGCTAAACAAGTCGGGATGCAGAGTTTACCGATGAGTTTGAAGCGGAATGTGAATCTTCATTTAGAATTTGTGCATATATTTTGTAAAATTAAATCGTGTATGATATTTTATTGAAAAGGAGAGCTTTATATGAAAAAAACATTCTTGATCATCGTGTCAGTCTTGCTTGTCGGCTTGTTGACTGTCGGTTGTTCCACTTCAAATTCAGATAACAATAATAACAACAATAACAATAACAACAACAATCAAGAGGAACTTCGTGAATTTACCTTGGAAGAATTGGCACAATACAATGGTAAGGACGGTAATCCTGCTTATGTTGCGGTCAACGGGAAAGTGTATGACGTAACCGATGTGCCGGCTTGGCGCGGGGGTAGTCATCAAGGTGAAGTAGTTGCCGGGATCGATGCAACAACATTTATCAGCAGGTCACCGCATGGTACTTCGGTGTTAAATGGCCTAAAAATCGTCGGAACGTTGAAATAAATCCTGAAAAGGATTTTTTCTTTGAGCAAAGCTATTTACATACCCCCGGGGGTATATTAAAATAGGGAGGAAGGAGTGATATCATGAAACATCCAACCGAACCTGCGAAGGTTGCCCAAAAGTCAGTGCTTGATCGCGTCAACCGCATCGAAGGGCAATTGCGCGGTATACGCAAAATGATTGAAGGCGAAATATATTGTGATGACATCATCAATCAGATCGAAGCCGTACGATCGGCATTGGCATCGGTTGAGGTCGTTTTGCTGGAAAGTCATATCCGCAATTGTGTCGTCGATCAAATCCGAGAAGGCGACAGTGAAGTCGTAGAAGAAGTATTGAAAACCGTTAAAAAAATGATGAAATAGAAATGAGGAACATTTATGCTAAAAAAATTATCCATTGAAGGAATGACTTGCAACCACTGCGTCAAGCGGGTCGAAAACGGATTATCCGAGTTACCGGGTGTTAAAAGCGTGAAAGTCAACTTAGGGTCAAAGAGCGCTTTGGTCGAAACCGAAGGCGAGTTTGACATTCAACTGTTGTTTAACGCTGTTGATGAAGCCGGATACGATTTAACCAACGTCGAAGTTCTGTAAGCCCGAAGGGGCTTTTTTTATTAGTATTGATAATGAATATTAATAGAGAAATATTTCACGAATTTCTGAATGTAATCATTGACATAAAAAGTTAGCTTTGGTAAACTTTCTTTGCGATGTGATTCGCTTAGAAGTGAGGAAGTCATGAAAAGACTTTTAATATTTGTAGCTGTAGCGTTGACGGTGCTTACAGGTTGTGCTTTTAAATCAGAAGCCAACCGTCAAGTCAACGTATATTCCGCTCGTAATTATGATGTGGATAAAGACATGTTCGCTGCTTTTGAAGCAGAAACCGGGATCAAGGTTAATTTGATCGAAGGCAAGGGAGATGAACTGCTTGAACGAATCAATCGTGAAAAAGCAGACAGTGTCGCCGACGTATTTTTGACTGTAGGTGCAGAGCATATATTCTTTGCTCAACAGAACGATTTATTACAGGATTTGAACACATCCGCCATTTCAAATTTTATGATAGAAAATCTTTATGGTAAAAACTGGGTAGCCATCACTCGTAGAGCAAGGGTGATCGTATACGATAAGACCCGTATCACAAATCCGACGATTCAAAGGTATGAAGATTTGATGAATGCTCAATACAACGGGAAACTGTTGGTGCGCAGCGCAACTTCATCGTATAACATTGCCTTACTTGCCGCGATGATTCAACGTGAAGGCATTGAGAAGGCCACAGCCTGGGCAGCAGGCATCGTCAATAACTTTGCGCGGACACCGACCGGCAATGACCGTGACCAAGCCAAATCAGCCGTTGCCGGACTTGGCGATTATGCAATCATGAATACTTATTATATTACAACGATGTCGGTATCATCCGATGCTGAAGAAGTATCTGTAGCAGCGAAATTGGGTGTCATTTACCCGAAAAACACCCATGTCAACATCAGTTGGGCAGCGATCGTAAAGGGTTCAAAGAATTCTGCAGAAGCTCAACAATTGATTGAATACCTGTTAGCCAAGCAGCAACAGACGATTTACACCCAACAAAACGGTGAATTTCCAATACGTGATGATGTTGCACCATCCGACTTGATCCAGTCTTGGGGCAGTTTCGAAACTGAAGATATTGATTACGAACAACTAGGATCATTTGTCATAGAAGCAGTTAAAATATTTGATCAAGTGAAGTGGCAGTAATGAAGCGTTGGAAATCTTTCTTTGGGATAAGCAGTTTGATTTGGATTCTGCTTATCCTGTTCGTCTTTACAGAAGCTTTTTTGCGGCTGTTTGCGGCGCCATCCGAAATGTGGGATCACATTGCTCGCTATGTATTAAGCGATGTCATCATCAATACCATCTTGCTGGTATCCGTCAGCAGTTTTTTGGCATCATTCATCGGATTTCTGGCCGCATACATCGTAACTGTATATGATTTTAAAGGAAGAAAGATTTTCAGTCTTTTACTTTATTTACCACTCGCCATACCACCCTATATTGCCTCTTATATTTTCAGTCACATGTTGGGATATACCGGCATCATCCAGACTTTCTTGAGAAATCAGTGGAATATATCGGTGAATCCAAACTGGTTTACTTATTCCGCCATGCAAATGGGCATTTTCGTTTTTACCATCACCTTATTTCCCTATGTTTATATTACGGCTAAGGGGTACATGCAGAAGTATCTGGGAAATTATCTTGAAACTGCACGGACCTTGCAACGCTCTCATGGTAATATACTGCTTACCATCGCTTTGCCATTAGCGACACCCGCAATATTTGCCGGATTTACTTTGATAGCCCTCGAAGTGCTCAGTGATTTCGGAGTGGTCATGTATTTAGGCATACCGGCGTTTTCGAGCGCCATCTATCGAAGCTGGATATCGCTGGGAGATTTTGACTCTGCTTTGCGCTTATCAGCAATTTTGATGATCTTTGTCGTCGCGTTGCTTTTGTATCAACATAGGATGAGAAAACCACACTCCATAAGCATTCACACCCGTATCCGTCCGTTAAAAAGAATCCGATTGACCGGAATCAGTGAGGGATTCATCGTCATGTTTTTTGTCATCTTACTGATGATATCGCTGTTGATTCCCGTGAGTCAGTTGCTTTTATGGGCCAATGTCAGCTATGCGAACATCCGGTGGAATCAATTTGGCGAAATGCTGTTCAATACATTGACATTAAGCACCGGTGTGAGTATCGTGATCGTTCTGATAGCCCTGTTGATTGCAAATTATACGCGACTGAGTAAAAGCTGGCTGGCGGTGTTAAGCTCAAAAATCACGTTGCTGGGATATTCGATCCCGGGCAGTGTCGTCGCAATGCTGGTCATCTTTTTCTTCGTCACCCTAAAGCAAGTGATACCGATCAATACCCATACGACCTTGACCATGCTGATTTTCGGTTTAATTTTGCGCTATTTGGGATTGGGTTATCAAAACATCGAGTCCGGCATGCGCAAGATCGGCTTGAAGTTCAACGAAGCTTCACGGTTGTTGGGAAAGAATTACGGACAATCACTCATCCATGTGGACTTGCCTTTGCTGATACCATCGTTGTTTGCTGCTTTTGCTTTGGTTTTCATTGATGTCATCAAAGAACTGCCCTTAACCCTTAATTTACGTCCGTTCAATTACCACACGCTGGCTACTCAGGTTTATCAGTATGCATCGGATGAACGAGTCGTCGAATCGGCCATACCGTCGCTGATCATTATCGCCATTTCCGCATTACTGTTGTGGCAAGTGATCCGATGGATCATAAAGGAGGATAACTAATGTACTTAAAACTCAACGATTTATCGTTTCAATATGATGATCAACAACTTATTCACTCATTTTCCTGTGCGATTGAAAAAGGAAGCATTACAGCAGTTTTGGGTAGCAGCGGCAGCGGAAAAAGCACATTGCTGCGCTTGATTTGCGGGCTGGAAAAGCCCATTGAAGGGTCGATGACACTGGATCAGAAAGTTATGTTTGACAACGCTCATTTTACCGAAGCTCATTGTCGTCAAATCGGATTGGTTTTCCAGGATTATGCACTGTTTCCACATTTGACCGTCAGAAAAAACATTGAATACGGTGTACGCAAATCCAGTGTTTTACGTAAAAAAGAAATCGTTGACCGTTTATTGAAGATGGTTGAGTTGACTCAGGATGCGGATAAATATCCGTCCCAGTGTTCTGGGGGAATGCAACAGCGGGTGGCGATCGCTCGTGCATTGGCGAATGAACCGAAGTTGTTATTGTTGGATGAACCATTCTCAAATCTCGATCAACAGTTGAAAGATCGGATGCGCATACTGATGAAACAATGGTTTAAAGAACAAGGAGTCACGGTCATCATCGTGACCCATGATCAGCAAGATGCGGCGATGTTGGCTGACCAAATCATCGTACTAGGCGCTTAGCGCCTTTTTTTCGTGTGACGGTTGTCACTAAAGCGCTTACATGATAAAATCTCTTTGAAGCGAGGGTGAAATATGAGGAAAAACTGGTTGCATTGGGGGTTGGCATTGTTGATGCTTTTGACCCCGTTTTTATCGCTTAGAAGTGCAGAAACAGTAAAAGCTGCTTCAACTGTAGAAATTAAAATTCACTATAACCGTCCAGACGGGAAGTATGATGGATGGAATCTGTGGGTGTGGGAAAAGGGCAAAGACGGCAAGTCGTACAGTTTTACCGGGGATGATGATTTCGGTAAAGTTGCCCTCATTCAAATGGAAACGGATGCGACTGAATTTGGATTTATCGTCCGTCTCAATGACTGGCAGGAAAAGGATATCGGAGACGACCGGTTTTTTACGGTGTCGGGTGGTAAGGCTGAAATCTGGTTGAAGTCCGCCGATCCGGAAGTATATTTGGAAAAACCTTCCGTGGGACCCGTCACTCCGCCACCACCCATCGAAGGTGATTTGACGCTAAAGGTGCATTATCACCGATTTGATAAGAATTTCGATCAATGGAACTTGTGGGTGTGGGCTCGCGGTCAGGACGGGAATGCCTTCAATTTTACTTCTGATGACAGTTACGGAAAAATTGCAACATTTAAAGTCGATTTAAAAGGCGCAAATGATATCGGATTTATCATTCGAAAAGGTGAGTGGCTGGCAAAGGATGTGGATGCCGACCGATATATTCCGGTAAGCCGGGCGAAAAACGGCGTGTTGGAAGTTTGGTTGTTACAAGGGGACTCACGCATTTATTACAATCCCAATGACGTGGATTTATCACCGAAGTTTTTGAGTGCAAAACTGGATGCCGTCGATCAAATCACGGTAACGACATCGGTACCCATTCCATTGGTTTATGATAAAAAGGAAGGTCTGATCATTAAAACCGGGTCGACGGAAGTTGGTATCCGCAACATTGTCTTCCGTGAAGACGGCGGTAAACCGGTAGCCAGCAGCAGTTTTACGATCTTGTTAAGCGAACCGCTGGACTTATCAAAACCATATACACTGAGCCGTGACGGTTACGGTTCGATCAATATCATTTTCAACGGTGTTTTCTCAACCAAAGCGTTTGAGGAATCTTTTACCTATGAAGGTGAGTTAGGGGCGATATATACCAAAGAGAAAACAACGTTTAAACTTTGGGCACCAAGTGCCACCAATGTCTCATTGAACTTATATGCGGCTGGAAGCGGTGGTTCGCCCACAAAGAATGTCCCAATGGTCAAATCGGACAAAGGCGTCTGGGTCGTTGAGCAAAGCGGAGACATCCACGGCGTTTACTTTACTTACCTTGTCGATGTATTGGGTACGGTCAATGAGGCCGTAGATCCTTACGCACGCGCTGTGGGAGTCAATGGACTGCGCGGTATGGTCGTAGATTTGAGTCGGACCAATCCTGCGGGTTGGGAAAACGATAAGCGTCCAGAATTCAAGGCGTTGACGGATGCGATCATATATGAATTGCACATCCGCGATATTTCGGTTCATCCTCAGTCCGGAATTGAAAATAAAGGGAAATTCCTTGGTTTGACAGAAAAAGGAACAACAGGACCCGAAGGTATTAAAACCGGTTTGGATCACCTGATCGATTTGGGTATTACCCATTTGCATTTGTTGCCGGTTTTCGATTTCCGCTCGATCGATGAAACGACGCTGGAAAATAATTCGTTTAACTGGGGCTATGATCCGCAACATTTCAATGTACCGGAAGGTTCTTATTCGACCGATCCGACCAAAGGAGAAGTGCGAATCAATGAATTCAAACAAATGGTCATGGCATTGCATAGTGCCGGCATCCGGGTTGTTATGGATGTCGTTTATAATCACACCGGTGCATCCGCTGATTCTGATTTTAGTAAGATCGTACCGAATTATTACTATCGTTTCAATGATGCCGGCGGTTTCTCCAATGGTTCTGGGACGGGTAATGAAACCGCATCGGAGCGTTCAATGGTGCGAAAACACTTTGTTGATTCGGTGGTCTATTGGGCAACGGAATATAACATCGATGGTTTCCGTTTTGACTTGATGGCCCTGCATGATATCGAGACCATGAATGCCATCCGGGCAGCGTTGGATGAAGTGGATCCAAGCATCCTGATTTACGGAGAAGGCTGGACCGGCGGAGAATCACCGTTACCGGATGATCAGAAAGCATTGAAAAAGAATACGGGCTTTTTAAATCGTATCGCGGCGTTTTCGGATGACATCCGCGACGGACTCAAGGGTCATGTATTTACCGATACGGACAAAGGATTTGTCAATGGTCAGCCGGGCATGGAAGAAAGTGTCAAATTCGGGATCGTAGCTTCCATCATGTTCAATGCGATCGATTATACGAAAGTAAAATACTCCAAGACACCGTGGGCAAAAGAACCTTATCATACGATCACATATGTTGAAGCTCATGATAATCTGACCTTATGGGATAAACTGATGAAATCCAATCCGGAAGCATCCGAAGCTGAATTGATTGCGATGCACCGAATGGCGAATGCCATCGTCTTGACTTCACAAGGCATCCCGTTTATTCATGCGGGAAGTGAGTTCTTGCGTACAAAGGGCGGTGATCACAATTCTTACAAATCACCGGACAGTGTCAATCAGTTGGATTACAACCGGTTGGCGCAATATATGGACAATGTCGAGTACTTCAAAGGGCTGATCGAACTTCGCAAAGAGCATCCTGCTTTCCGTATGCCGGAAGCATCACTGATCCGTGCTCACCTGAAATTTATGGATATGCCGGCGGCGAATATGGTCGGCTATACCTTGTCCGGCAATGCCAACGGGGACAAGTGGGAAACCATTGCGGTATTGATGAATGCCAATGATGAAGAAATCGAAGTCGAACTGGCTCAATCCGGTTGGGCCATCGTAGTCAACGGCGAAAAGGCCGGGACTGAAGTCATTGAGAAAATTTCGGGAAATAAAGTCATCGTTCCTCCGCAGACATTGCTGGTATTGGTAGATTCGGGCAGTATTGGTTCAAATCTGTGGATATACCTGTTGTTGTTTGCTTTAGGTGCCGGCGCAGGCGGGTTTGTTTACTGGAAGAAAATGAAAAAGAATGTAAAGGAAACGGCATAAGCCGTTTCTTTTTTTGTGTTTATAGGCGTATAATTTTGTTATACTGAACATAGAGAAGTTGAGGTCAACATTATGCAAAAGCAATTCATTCTTTTTGTCTTGTTGTCGATCATTATAGCAATTTTTGCCATAACCAATGCCGAAGTCATGACGGTACGTTTATTCTTTTGGACATTTGACTTATCTGGATCTCTGGTGATATTGTTGTCCGTTGCTTTGGGCGGGCTTTTAGTGTTTCTTTTCGGACTGGTTTCTTTCTTCAAAAATAAAAGAGTCCTTTGGGATTTGCAGAAAGAAGTTAAGTCAGCACATTTGACCATCGATGAACTGACTCGTCAAAAAAATCTGAACCTTCAACAAATCGAAGATCTTAAGGCGGAATTATCCGGAAATCGGGATGAACTGATTAAGGCGATGCAGTCGAAAAATCAGGCGCAGTAATCATGCGCAGCGATGTCATCGCTTGGCTTTGTCAAGGCGACCCTTCTATCATTTATCAGGTAAATCGGGATCTTTACGAAAAGGAAGATTCTCTTTTGCGTGCGTTTCGGAAGGATGTTATCAGAAATAGCTGGGCAAAGCAGCTGCTCAGTATGCAAAGAGCGGATGGGCACTGGGGAAATGGATATTATCAGCCGAAATGGACAAGTACCCACTATACATTGCTGATCTTAAAGAATTTGTGCATTGAGTCAAGTGATGAGTTAAGGAATATATGTACAAGGGTTTTAAATGAAGAAAAGGGGCGTGACGGAGGGATGTCTCCCACTGCGCATCGCATTCACAGTGACTGTTGCATTACCGGGATGTTCTTGAATATCGCTGCTTATTTTGGTGTCGATGAAGATAAATTGCATTCTTTGATTGATTATCTGATTGCGATGCAATTTATGGATGGGGGCTATAATTGCCGGCATCCGCGCTATCAAGTGCATCACGGATCATTTAATACAACGATTTGCGTTTTGGAGGGATTGTGGGAATACGAGGATCAAGGGTATAATTACCGTATTGATGAAGTTAAAGGTGCAAGATTGGCTGCCGAAGAGTTTTTGCTTATGCATCATTTATTTCTAAGTGACAACGATGGGAGGGTCATTGACGAACACTTTCTCTCGATGCATTATCCCTGTCATTGGCATTATGATGTCATGCGTGCACTGGACTATTTTGCATTGACGAAGCATCCGTTTGACCCTCGACTTAACGAAGCGCTGAATTGGCTTTTAGAAAAGGGCAATGAGCGCAAGTATCCTTTGAGTCCGAAGTATTCGGGGTTTATGCATATTCCGATGGAAAAGTCGGGAAAATACAGTCGGGTCAATACGCTAAGGGCGTATCGGATCCTCAAACAGTTCGACAGGTTGGCGGATCAGGAAGAGTAAACCAACGAACACATAGAAAAGAGAGTGATTCACGTGATTGAAGTTAAGAATTGTACGATGCTTTATTCGAGTAAAAAGGGGATTGAGGATGTTAGTTTTCAGGTGAAAGAAGGGGAAGTATTCGGTTATCTGGGTCCTAACGGAGCAGGAAAAACCACGACGATCCGCTGTATGCTGGGGTTTATGAAGGCTGTAACCGGTGAAGTCATCATCAACGGGTTGAACAGCTGGTCGGATGCCGCAAAGATTCAGTCGAGTGTCGGTTATATTCCCGGAGAGATGGCCTTATTTGATGAGATGACGGGCATCGAGTTTTTGAATTTTCAGTTACAGATGCGCCATGTCAAAGACAAGTCGCGGCTCAATGAACTGTTGGTCCGCTTTGATTTGGATCCAAAAGGTAAGATTCGCAAGATGTCCAAAGGGATGAAGCAGAAGGTCGGTTTGATCGCGGCGTTTATGCATGATCCGCAAATCTATATCTTGGATGAGCCTTCCAGCGGTCTGGATCCGTTGATGCAACAGGTTTTTGTCGATTTGATCAAAGAAGAGCGTAAGCGGGGCAAGACGATTTTAATGTCTTCGCACAGTTTTGAGGAAGTGGATAAGACATGTGATCGGATCGCGATGATCCGTGACGGGAAAATCGTACTGGTTGAGGATATTGAGGTCGTTAAGCAGCATCGTCGTAAGATATTGACGGTAACGGTAGACAATGCACTTGAGATCAGCAAAATGAAAAAGTTAGGTATTTCCGTCGTTTTTGAAAACGATCATTATGCTGAGGTTGAAGTTTTGGGGGATTTTAAGCCGTTCTTTGAACTGCTTAAACAAATCGATGTGTTGGATCTGGATGTAAAAACACAGCGGTTGGAAGATATTTTTATGAAGTTTTATGGGAAAGAGGGGGATGCCAAATGAGTATTCCATTATTTAAAGCCACTTTTAAGGCGAATTGGAAGTTATTGATGATGTTTGTTTCGGTCATGATTTTTTATTCGCTGACGATTATGTTCATGTATGACCCGGTGGTCATTGATTCTATGGAAGCCATGTTGAAACTGTTACCGCAGGAATTGATCAAGGCTTTTGGCTATCAACTACAGGTGCCTAGTTATGTAGGGTTTCTGGCTTCATATTTCTACGGGTTTCTTGCTGTGGGATTTCCGACGATTTTTACAGCAATCGTCGGTCATCGTTTGATTGGTAAAATGGTGGACAATGGTTCGATGGCGTATTTACTGTCTACACCCAACTCTAGGATAAAGGTCGTTTGGACTCAGGCCATCGTGTTTGTACTGATGCTGACTATGTTGGTCGTAGGTATCGTTGTTGCCGGATTAATATTTTCTGAGCTGAGATTCCCCGGTGAGTTGGAAACGGGTAAATTCCTTTTAGTTAATCTGACATTGTTCTTTTATTTGTTTGCAATCAGTTCGATTACCTTTCTGGCTTCGTGTCTGTTTAATGACGGCAAAAATTCCGTATTGTTGGGAACTAGTTTGCCTGTCGGGTTTTTAATTTTTCAGATGCTACGGGCACAAGGGGACAAGCTCGACTTTTTTAAATACTTCACGCTATTGACATTGTATGAGCCCAATGAGATCATCGTTGCCGGTTATCAGCCGTGGCCGATGCTGGTGTTGGGCTTGATCGGATTGGGGTTGTATGGTTTGTCGTTTCTGATTTTTAAAAATCGCAATTTGCCGATATGATGTTGCCGGTTTTACGACCGGCTTTTTTTATGGGGATTTTTGGCTTTCTTTGGCTCTGAAAAACTTTTTCAAGAAAGTGTTGTTTTAGTGTTGACAGAGGTTGGGGGTATTTGATATTATGTACAAGCCTGCTCGATGAGGGGCAAAAAAAACAAGCCGATTGATCTTTGAAAACTAAATAGGAAACATCAAGTACAAGACAAAAATTTTAAAATTTAACTCGTCAGAGTTTAAAAAAATAATGAGCAGATCA
>PGZW01000044.1 GCA_002841515.1 Firmicutes bacterium HGW-Firmicutes-19
TTTGTTGATATATTGATATCAATTCCTTCGATTTTACTAGCGATTTCCATATCCGTGACCCTGGGCGGTGGCCTTCGTAATGTGATGATTGCCGTTGGCATCGGCTCGATCCCGTCGTATGCACGCGTCATGAGAGCCAGTGTATTGTCGATCAAAGAACTTCAATTCATTGAAGCCGCCCGGGCGTTGGGGACAAGAAAACGACATATATTACTAAGACACATTGTTCCCAACACATTGGCACCGATCATTGTCCAAGCAACCTTAGGTGTTGCCGGAGCGATTTTGGCAGCTGCGGGCTTAGGATTTATCGGATTAGGTATTGAACCGCCGAACCCCGAGTGGGGCGCAATGCTTAATGCCGGCAGGCAGTTTATCCGTGATTACCCCCATATGTCTATTTATCCTGGAGTTGCTATTATGATTACGATACTATCTCTGAATCTGTTAGGTGATGGATTAAGGGATGCTCTCGACCCCAAAATGGATCGATAAAAAACCGGTGGCAACCGGTTTTTCATTAGAACAATCGCTGTTGAATCCTCATCGAAGTTATGTCGAAATTCCATTTTCGAGGTTTCAGGATCGCATGATCATTTATATCGAAACTTAAATACGGATCGACCTCCGATTTTTTCAGAAATACCGGTTGCCGGTTATGAATGGCTTCAAAGTCTGCCTGTGCAGCCTGTGTCAAAATGGCAAACATCTGTCTGTCATTTTTTATTTGGTAAACAGCTGCCATGTACTGTACCGGTTGATCTTTTAAACGAATCAAATAACGATCTTTGTATGTATCCCATTCATAAAATCCCGATGCCAAAACGACGCAACGATATTGTTCAAAAGATGACTTGAAAAACGGACTGTTGGCAACCGTTTCCTGTCGGGCATTGATGATCCGCCCCTTATCGTCCCATTTGACAAATCCCCAGTTCATTGCCGTTGTACAAATGACATCATTTTTAACGATGACAAGCGATTGCTGCGTGGGAAAAACTTCATCAGCTGCAAACTGAACACCCGGGACTGCCAGATTGATCCACTCTTGCATCTCTTCATCTTTCTCAACAAATAAATATCGACCGCACATAATCAGTCTCCTTTTTCGATAAACCAGCGATCATCCTCGAGAAACAAGTAACGCCTTGCCCCCTGGATGATGCACGTATACCGGATACCGGCTCCGCCGGCCTTCAGCGAAGCCGCCGGAACGATTTGCGTAACCTTATCTATAGCATATTTTACACCATTTTTCCAAATGATGACCAACGGTTTGATTTTTCCGTCCGTTTGATGGTGTACGATCACATCAACATACATTTTTCCCGTCATTCTTATTCACCCGCCTTAAAATAACCCTCCGGAAAGATGACATGCTCTCCCTTGGGATTAAACCCGCTCAACAACGTATCCGACTTCATACAACCCCGCTGAATCCGATAAAAACCGAATCGCTGCCGAACCTGATCAAATGCCTTATCAATTGCCGATTCGCGCTCACGGAGAGCCTGATCGGTAAAAAAAGACAACTGAACAGCACTGCTGCCAACACTTAAATCGCTGGCCTTGATACCGATGCTTCGCAACGGCTTGGAAAAATCTATGTTCTCCCGAAACAAACGCATGGCACTGTGTGCGATTTCACTGCTGATATCACTCGGATATTCCAGTTTACACTGCCGGGTGAAGTGCTCAAGTTCATTGTCACGGACATACACCGTGACCGTCGAACACTTGAACTGATGATCCCGCAATCGTGAAGCCACACTTTCCGCAAGCACATGGGTAATGATGCCGATATCCTGCCAAGTAGTCAAATCCCGCGGTGCCGTTGTACTGTTTCCGATCGATTTGACATAAGGTTCATACAACTGAGGCAAAACCGGACTGTGCTCCTCACCATTGGCAAATATCCAGATATACTCGCCCCATTTCCCCAACCGTCGCTTTAAAAAGGCCGGATCGGCTCTTGCCAGATCGCCGATGGTGTAAATTCCGTAACGATGAAGTTTTTTGGTTGTGGCATAACCGACATATAATAAATCACTGACAGGCAAAGGAAAAACGATATCCTTCATGTTTTCCCGCGTAATGACCGTTGTTGCATCCGGCTTTTTGTAATCCGAACCCAGTTTTGCAAACACTTTATTGAAACTGACTCCGACGGAAGCCGTGATTCCCAATTCTTCACGAATCGTCTGACGGATTTCATCCGCGATTTTTTTCCCGTCCCCAAACAAATGCACGCTGCCCGTCACATCCAGCCAAGCCTCATCGATTCCGAAAGATTCGATGCGATCGGTATAACGCGAGAAGATATCCCGCACTTTCTGTGAAAAACGCATATACAGACTGAAACGGGGAGGGACAACGATCAAGCCGGGACATTTGGCCATGGCCTGCCAAATTGCTTCACCGGTTTTGATTTCATACTTTTTTGCCGGTTGATTTTTTGCTAAAATAATACCGTGGCGCTTTTCGACATCGCCACCCACCGCCATCGGCACATTGCGAAGCGAAGGGTTGTGAAGACACTCTACCGAGGCATAAAAACTATTCAAGTCACAATGCAAAATGACCCGTTCCATACATATCACTCCTTACCTATATTTTACTTGAAAATAATTCAAGTAGCAATAAATACTTGAAAAATATTCAAGTACTTGATATGATAAAGTCGGGTGATACTATGGCACTAAAAGACCGTTTAAGGCAACTTCGAAAACAGGCAGGTTATTCACAGGAAGAACTGGCCCAGCGCTTTGGTTATAAGTCATTTACCACGATTCAAAAATGGGAAGATGGAACTTCGACACCGCCGGTGTCTGTTTTACAGAAACTGGCAGCTCTTTATCATATGTCGTTTCAACAGCTTTTGGGTGAAAGTGATACATATCTGTCGATCCCGGTGCTGGGTGTGGTAAGGGGCGGTTCGCCAATCGATGCCTATGAACAGGAAATAGACAGTTATCCTACGGCCATCGATGAACCGGGCGAGTATTTTTATTTGCGCGTCGTCGGTGATTCAATGATCAATGCCCGGATTTACGAGGGAGATGATGTCTTTGTCAGACGTCAAGCATCGGTTGATCAAGGTGATATTGCTGTTATCATGATCGAGGATGAGGCAACGCTTAAACGGGTATACTTTAAGGAGAATTTGCTCATATTGCAACCGGAAAACGATAAGTACGAACCCATGGTTTTTACGCCGGAGCAAGTCGAGCAAAACCGCATCATGATCATTGGTAAGGTTTTACATAATCGCATATCATTTAGAAAATAAGGAGATAACTTATGTCACTTGATCAAATACTGGAAATGTCCAAAGAAATTTTCGAACAGGGGATCGTCGGATTTGCGATTGCATTGGTGTCGATTTCAGTTTTGACTTTCATTGCCATCAAAGCAGGGAAGCGTTTTTTCGCCTCGCTTTTAAAACGAAACCGAATTGATGAAACCACACGCCGATTTTCATTCCGGCTTTTTTCAGTCTTTATTTATACGTTCGCGGCCTTTGGCATCGTTACTCAAATCATTCCGTTAAGAAGTACGGCATTATCTCTTCTGGCTGGTTCCGGGATCGCCGTATTGTTCATCGGTTTTGCGGCTCAGGAAGCTTTCTCCAATATCATTGCCGGTTTCTTCATATCGTTTTTCAGACCGTTTTCAGTCGGGGATCTGATCAATTTGCCTGGTCAGAATATATCGGGAAGGGTTGAGGACATCAATTTGAGACATACTGTGGTACGTACCTTTGAAAACAACCGGATCATCATCCCCAATGCCACTATGAACAAATCGATTTTGGAAAACAAGGATTTCGGTGAAAGAAAGGTGTGCAATTTTCTGATTCTATCGATCAGTTATGATTCCGATGTGGATAAAGCAAAATCCATCATCGTTGAGGAAGCTCTGGCTCATCCCAAACTTTTGGATGTCCGTACAGCGGAGGACATCCAAAATCAGGTCGTTCAAGTCAATCCGGTACTATTTGCACTTAACAATTCCAGTGTGGATATACGGGTAGGTTTGTGGTCAAAAGATGCATCGGATGGCTATTTCATGCTTGCCGACTTGCGTGATTCCATAAAAAAACGTTTTGAAAAAGAAGGTATTGAGATCCCTTACCCATACCAAAACGTCGTAATAAGGAAATAATCGACATCAACACCAACACTGACTTTCTTCAGTCTTGGTTTTTTTTTGAAGTCGCAGCTTTTTGTTGAGGTTTATTTTTGTATTGCGATAAGGTATAATATCTTATTGTAGAACGGAGGAATCTCCATGTTTTTGAAGAGAATTGAAATGCACGGATTTAAATCGTTCGCTGACAAAGTCACGATCAATTTTGATCATCCCGTCACGGGGGTCGTCGGGCCCAATGGCTGTGGTAAAAGCAATATTACCGATGCCATCCGATGGGTGTTGGGGGAACAATCCGTAAAATCCATGCGCAGTTCAACGATGACGGATGTGATTTTCACCGGCAGCACACAGCGCAGAATGGTCAACATGGCCGAAGTGACGCTGATTTTTGATAACAGCGAGCGCTCATTAGCCAGTGATTATCACGAAGTCGAAGTCACGCGCAGAATTCACCGGACCAGTCATGAAGGTGAGTACTATATTAATAAAGTCCCATGTCGTTTAAAAGATATTTTAGACTTGGTGACTGACAGCGGCTTGGGCCGTGATTCACTTAGCATGATTTCTCAAGGAAGCATCAGTCAGTTTGCCGAAGCAAAACCTGCTGATCGCCGTCTGATTTTTGAGGAAGCAGCCGGGGTAGCCAAGTATAAAAAACGTAAAACGGAATCCTTAAGTAAACTTGAGCGGACTCAAGAAAACATGGATCGTGTTTTGGACATTATCAATGAGCTTGAACGACAGGTTTTACCATTGAAGAAAGCTGCCAAAAAGGCTGAGATTTATGCAGAAAAGAAAAATGAACTTCAACAAATCGAAACAGCTGTTTTGATCAATGATATCGATACCCTTGATAAAGAAATAGAAACTGCCAATGCGACCTTATTTGATTTACAGTCCCGCAATGTCATGGCAGAAACGACGATACAGGTTCATGAAACCGCCAATCAGGAAAACCGTCAGCTCACGCATGATCTTGACCGCCAAATCAATGCGCTTCAAGATGAGATGCTTAAAACGGTTGCGGAAATCCAAACACTGGAAACCCGTAAAATCGAGATGGATGAAAAGCGTAAGTATACCCTTGAAGTCGCCAATGTCGAAGAGAAAGCCGTGGAGTTAAAAGCTTTATTAGATGAAGCCAACGCAGAGTTTAAAGACAGGGCGAACCGGTTACGGCAATATCAGGCAGATATTGATTTGTTTACCCAGCAAAGCATAGAAATCAATCGTCAGCTGGTTGATTTGCAATATGATGTGGATGAAACCCAAAGCCGACTAAGACGTATGAACTCGCGCAAAGATGTTTTGCAAAACATGCTTCAGCGGCCGTTTATGTTGCAAGCCGGTGTATCGGCCGTGCTTGAGGCAAAAACATCATTGCCGGGCATCGAAGATGTCGTTGCGAAAATCATCAAACCCAACCACGGTTATCAGGAAGCGATTGCTGTAGCTTTGGGCGGTGCACAATTTGACATCGTTTGCAGCGATGAAATATCGGCTCGCAGAGCAATCAATTTTTTAAAGAAAAATCAAAGCGGACGTGCAACGTTTATACCCTTAAGCGTTCTTCAGCCGCGCACATTGAATCGCGATATTCGCGTCATATGTGAAAATACCTCTGGGTTCTTAGGTGTTGGCAGTGAATTTGTAACCTGTGATGAAAAGTTCCGATTGGTCAGTGAGGCTTTTTTAGGAAATGTCATCATCAGTGATACCTTGGAAAACGGGAATAACATAGCATCACTGATTCGCTATCAGACAAAAATAGTCACGCTTGAAGGTGATGTCATCCATCGCGGCGGTACGATGACCGGTGGTCGCGGCAAAGACCATGTGTCATTACTGACGGTGTCCAAGGAAATGGACGAACTTCAAGTCAGTATTGACAATGGTGCTGCCCAACTGAATCAAAAAGAAGGATTGTTACAGAAGTCGCGTAACCGCAAGACTGAAATTGATCAGTTGTTGATGGAACGCCGAATTTCAGCTGCACAGATCGAACCGGTTCTGGAGGCCAAACGGGCGAAATATGAACGTTTGAAGAATGATTTAGAAACACTGACACCGTATATGGAAAGCGGTGAAGTCAGTTTTGCAGATAATCTGATCGATATGCTGAACAATGCGTATTCACGCAGAGATGAAATAACCACCTCGATCCGTTTGAAAAGAGACCAACGTTTGAAACTCGGTTCGGAAATCGAACGAAAAGAACAGCAGATCCGTCAGATGCGCCGAGATTTGAATGCGATTCAAATCCGTGAACGTGAAATACAAATCGATCGTGCAAAAATGGAGACGAAGGTAGAGTCCTATTTACAGCGGCTCGCATCCGAGTATCAAATGACCTATGATTATGCTAAAAGCATTCGTGGACAACTCATCGTAGAAAATGCAGTTGAAAAAGTCAAAGAACTTCGCAGTCAAATCGAAGCGTTAGGCAATATCAACATGAATGCTCCGGAAGAGTTTGCCCAGGTCAACGAACGATATGAATTCTTAAACGAGCAGCTGCAACAGCTTCAGACCAGTCGCGATCAGTTGCTTAAGATTATCGAAGATATGGACAAAGTGATGATCGATCAGTTTTCGGCCATGTTTGCCAGAATCAATCATGAACTCACCGATGTATTTCATGCGCTTTTCGGAGGAGGGAAATGTCGGCTCGTACTGGAAGATCCCAGCGATCTGCTGAATACCGGAGTTGACATCGATGTGCAGCCTCCGGGCAAAAACATCCAAAACATCCGACTGTTTTCCGGTGGTGAAAAAGCACTGATCGCAATTTCGGTATTGTTTGCGATCTTGAAGGCACGTCATGTTCCACTATGTATCTTCGATGAAATTGAAGCGGCCCTTGATCCTGGGAATGTTGAACGATTTGCCAGATATCTGAAGAAATTCAGTCTGAATACACAATTCATCGTAGTAACCCACCGGCCGGGAACCATGGCTCAATGCGATATCCTGTATGGAGTTACGATGCCGCATCACGGTGTTTCTCAAATGCTCAAAGTTCGACTTGCGGATGCTGTCGAACTAGCGGAAAGTGAGGAAGAACATGGGATTTCTTGATCAACTGAAAGACAAATTCATAAAAAAACCGGATAAAGATATATACCTTTCTGGCTTTGAACGTTCAAACCGTTTGCTTCGCAACCGGATGTCCAATCTTTTTGATGAAAACCGCCAAAGAGATGAAGACTGGTACGAAGAGCTGATGATGATCATGGTTGAAAGCGACATCAGTGTGATTACAGCCAACAACATCATTGAAAAGTTCAAGAAAGAACTGCGTTATAACGAAATGACCATGAATGATAGCAAGCAGTTGTTGATTTCTGTTATGTCTGATCATTACGGTGACTTTCCGTTGGATTTGATGCTGGCTTTAAACGGACCAACGGTCGTGCTGGTCGTCGGAGTCAATGGCAGCGGAAAGACAACGACCATCGCCAAACTTGCACAGAAATATAAAAACGAAGGGTTAAGTGTTGCGGTTGCGGCAGGGGATACCTTCCGTGCTGCAGCCATCGAGCAGCTAAATACATGGGCACAGCGTATCGGAATCCCGTGTGTTGCCGGAAAACCTCAACAAGATCCCGCTTCTGTCATGGTCGATGCGTGCCGGTATGCCAAGGAAAACAACATTGACGTATTGCTTTGCGATACTGCCGGACGACTTCAGAACAAAACCAATCTGATGAACGAACTTGCAAAAATGTTTCGGGTCATCGGCCGGGAAATCGAAGGCGGTCCTCATGCTGTATGGCTGGTACTGGACGCTACGACCGGACAAAACGGATTATCTCAAGCCAAAGTCTTTATGGAAGCCACCGAAGTCGGCGGGATCATATTGACGAAGATGGATGGTACTGCCCGTGGAGGGATCGTACTGACTATCAAAGAAGAAACCGGAATCGGAGTCATATTCTTAGGTTTGGGAGAAAAACCGGATGATTTAAGACCCTTTGACAAAGACAGCTATTTGTACAGTTTGTTTGAAGGTAAAGATCATGTTCGATAAAACCCGTCGGATGAATGATTTGTTGGACTGGTATGAAGAACTTCTTACCCAGCACCAACGCGATGTGATGCATATGTATTATCATGACGATTACTCCCTGCGGGAAATCGCTGAGATATTAAACATCAGTCACAACGCAGTCTTCGATATTGTCAAAAGAGTTGAAAAAATGCTGGCGGCATTTGAGGAAAAGGTCGGTGCTTTAAACTTCTATCAGAAAAATCAGCAGATGATTTCAGACCTAAATGCTTTGAATGATGCCAGGGTACATGCTATAATTGACACGTTTGAAAAAAATACCAAAGGAGAGAAAAAATGAGTAAAGTAATATCCGTAAATGCAGGTAGTTCGTCATTAAAATTCCAATTATTCACCATGCCGGATGAGACCGTGTTAACCAACGGAATCGTAGAGCGCATCGGTTTTGAAGATGCCATTTTCACCATCAAGTTTGATGGACAAAAGGTAACGGTCACACAACCGATACCAGATCACAAAGTTGCAGTTTCCTTGTTGTTGGATGCCTTAATTAAGCATGGCATCGTCTTGTCTCTGGATGAAATCATCGGTGTCGGCCATCGTGTCGTTCATGGCGGCGAATTATACTCGACATCCATCGAAATCGATGAAAAGGTTGAGTTTGACGTTGAAAGTCTTTCTGATTTGGCTCCCTTGCACAATCCGGCCAACCTGATCGGTTACCGTGCATTCAAAAAAGAACTTCCTTTAGCGCGCCATGTCGCAGTGTTTGATACGGCATTCCATCAAACCATGCCTAAAGATATTTATATGTATCCGCTGCCGATGGAGTTTTACAAGCAATATAAAATCCGCCGTTACGGATTTCATGGGACATCCCATTTCTATGTATCTCAACGCGTATCTGAACTGATGGGCAAGGCCGTTGAAACCCTAAACATCATTACTTGTCATTTGGGCAACGGAGCATCCATTTGTGCCGTTCAAAACGGTAAATCCGTCAACACCTCCATGGGCTTCACACCGTTGGCCGGAATCATGATGGGAACCCGCAGCGGAGATGTCGACCCGGCGATCTTAACCTTCGTCATGGACAAAACAGGCAAAAGCGCAAAAGAAGTCATTGATATTTTCAATAAGAAATCCGGAATGCTCGGTGTCAGTGAAATGTCTTCCGATGCCCGTGAAATTGAAAAGGCTTTTGAAGAAGGCGATCCGAGTGCGATCTTGACTCGCAATCTTTATGCCAACCGCATCGCACAAACCATTGGCAGCTACTTCGTACAAATGGGTGGTGTTGATGCAATCGTCTTTACCGGCGGTGTCGGTGAAAATGATTATGGTGTCCGCTATGACGTTATCAGCCGGGTTGCCAAAGCGTTACATATCGAATTTGATATCGATCTTAACCGCAAAGTACGCGGAAAAGAAGTCTTGTTGTCGAAAGAAAACTCACAGGTACAGGTATGGCTGGTTCCGACCAATGAAGAATTGGTGATTGCCCGCGATACGGTTGCTTGTCTGGGAATATAATCATGTTTGACGGATTGCTGCACGAAATCGAAAAAGCACCAATCATTTGTGTGTTTCGTCATCTGATTCCGGATGCCGACGCTTTGGGCAGTCAGTGGGGTCTTGTCAGCTGGTTACGGCTGAAATACCCCACAAAGAAAATCTATGCAATGGGCAGACATGTCGGTGTAAAACCGGAAATGTTCCCGGCTCCCGATGTGGTTGAAGATGACACGATCTGTGATTCTCTGGCCATTGTATTGGATACGGCAAATTCAAAGCGTGTCGATGATCAACGGTACAGTCTGGCCAAAATGATCATACAGATCGATCATCATCCGCTCCATGAGACCTTTGGTCAGAAAAAGTACATTTTTGAACATCGGGCTGCGACTTGCGAAATCATCGCCGAGTTTTTGGAGTCCGTGGTCGTAAAACCACTGCCAAAGCATATTGCCGAGTATCTTTACATGGGTTTGCTGACAGACACATTGAAATTTTCGACAAACAACACATCAGCCCATACTCTGCGCATTGCTGCATATCTGGCACAAAGTGACTTGAATTTCTCAAAGTTAAACGAGGAGATGTTTTCCGTTTCTTCGAAAGAATACAAATTTTCAAATTACTTGCGCACCAATACCATCATCGAACCTTGCGGCTTGGCCTATAGTTTTGTGACGCTGGAAATGATGGAAGAGTACGGAGTCAGTGCCAATGATGCGAAAGAACGCATCACCGATTTTGGGGGTGTCCGTGACTTTGAAGTGTGGGCACTGTTTATAGAGCATAATGAAAACGGTCGTCGGTTTTTTAACGGATCTTTACGATCGAAGTCGATTGCGGTCAACGACATCGCCCATCAGTATCGGGGCGGGGGGCATCGCAATGCAGCTGCAGTGAAGGAATGTTCCAAAGAAGAAGCCTTAATAATCATTGAGAAGTGTTGCTTACGCATAAAGGAGGCAAAACACAATGACACAGTTTAAATTTGAATTTGGTAAAAAAATCCGCGTCAAGAGTACTTCCCCTAAAAAGGGAGGCCATCTTTTGGCCGGGTTTTTGACTTTAGGCGGATTATTTGTATACGATTACGTTACATTGCCCGCCTGGAATTTACGAAGCCCATCATTTGTTTTTATGTTGGCATTTGCTTTGTTTGCATTTGCGACGATCGATCAGCTTTTCACTCTGAGCATCAATCGCATTTCAAAAACGGCGTATATGCTAGGTGCATTGTTGATCGCTTATGTTCTGGTTTTCGGAGTCTTAAGTTCGGAAATGCTGAATGCAAAAGAATACCGCGAGCAAATCGTTATCAAGGAAGTCAAAGAATTTTCATCAGACTTTACAACCGTAGCTTTAAACCGAATCCCGGTCGTTGATAAACAAACGGCTCAGCAGTTGGGCGAGAAACAAATCGGAACGGTTCAGGGATTGGGATCACAATATTACGTCGATCCGGAATACACACTTGTCAGTGCCAATGATCAGATTTACCGCGTATCCCCATTACAATACCGTGAGTTTTTCAAATGGCTGCAAAACCGTAATGACGGGATTCCCGGATTTGTTCGTGTCAATGTGACCAATCCGACCGATGTGACACTGGTAAATTTAAGTGACGGGATGATTTATTCACCCAGCGCATATTTTTCCCAAGACTTGCAACGTCATGTCCGCTTTAAATACCGCACGAAAATTCTGAGTGATTATTCATTTGAAATCGATGATTCAGGAAAACCGTATTGGGTCATTTCAGTCATCGAACCTCAGATCAATGTGTTTGGCGGACTGAATGCCATCGGTGCAATCATCGTTGATCCGGTAAGCGGGGATACGCAATATTATGACATTGCGGATTTGCCGGATTGGGTCGATCGTGTCCAACCGACGAACATCGCCTGGTCACAAATCGATAACTGGGGTTATTACATCAATGGATTCATTAATACGCTGTTTAACCAACGGGACATGCTACAAACGACGGACGGATATAATTACGTGTCCATCGATGGTCAGACCCATGTTTACAGCGGTTTGACTTCGGTCGGATCCGATCGCTCAATCGTCGGATTTGCCCTCATCAATCTGCGTAACCGTGAAGCGACTTTTTATCGAATCGGCGGTGCAGATGAGTATGCTGCGATGAGTTCGGCCGAAGGGCAGGTACAACATTTGGGCTATCGTTCGACGTTCCCGGTATTGCTCAATGTTTCTGCCATACCGACCTATTTTGTTTCACTTAAGGATCAGGAAGGCCTGGTCAAGATGTATTCATTTGTCGCCGTAAGCAATTATGCGGCAGTGGGTGTCGGTGAATCCGTAGCAGCCGCACAGCGTGACTATTTGGCGCGACTAAAAGAAATCGGTATGATCGTTGATGATCAGGAGACATACAAAAAGCTGACATTGACAGTAGCTACCGTTCATACAGCCATTGTAGATGGCAATACGACATATTATCTTACTTTTGATGAAGATACAAGATTGTTTGTCGTTCCTTTATCGGTATCACTGGAAATCGTTTTTGCCTCGGAAGGTGATGAAGTACAATTGGGATTTTTCGAAACAGAAGGCAATGTCATCGTCGTTGATGAATTCGATCATCTATCCATCGATTATTGAGCGCGTAAGCGCTCTTCTTTATTTATGTGATATAATATAAAATATACTGGAAAGAGTTGATTTTGTGAGCGTTCATTTATATACCCTCAGTCATTATTCACTTTTACAAGGCATGATGTCCGTTGAACATTTAGTCACGACCGCGAAAAAACGCGGTTTTTCGGCGCTTGCATTAACGGATCTCAATACGATGTACGGTATACCTGAATTTATCAGACAATGCAAAAAGCATGATATAAAACCTTTGATCGGCAGTGTGATCGATTTTGAATATGAGCAGCAACTCATTCCTGTAGTATTAATTGCAAAAAATCAGAAAGGTTACCGTCAGCTGATTCATCTTTCGACGTTGGCGAACCAATCGAAAAAACCTGTGGATCTATCATTGGCCCATGATATAGATCAACTCATCGCCATCGTTCTTTCCGAAGGAGGATGGCTTGAAGGAGATCTCATTTTAAATGATCAGGCATCTCTGATTGAAAAACTACAGGTTATCAAGCGGACGTTCGTTGATGTTTACATCGGACTGTCCACCAATGAATCTCCGTTTTGGAATCAGTTGAACCGTTGGGCAAAAGGTCTTATCACGTCCAAAGGATTAAAGACCGTGGCCATTCCCAAGGTTTATTATGCGGATGAATCCGATCATGAAGCCTATCGGATCGTGCGGGGAATTCGATTGGGACAAACGGTTAAGGATAAATCGCTGATCCATCAGCCAAACCGCCATTTGCTCGATACCAGTGAAATGGTCGAATTGTATGATATCGATGATTTGGTTGCAAGTGATGAAATCGCACAGAAATGCGAGACCATCGACATCAATAACATGACTTCTTTGCCGCAGTTTCCATTAGGGCAAAATGTTAACAGTAAGCAATATCTGACGCAATTGTGTCTTTTGGGATTGAAAAAGCGTTTTAACGGTGAAGTGCCGGACGGGTATCATGCCCGCTTAAAATATGAGTTGGATGTCATTACCTCAATGAACTATGAAGACTACTTTTTGATTGTCTGGGATTTGATCAGATATGCCAAAACTCAGGGAATCTATGTCGGTCCGGGCCGGGGATCATCCGCGGGATCGCTTGTTGCATTTGTTTTAGGAATCACTCATGTCGATCCGATCGTATACGACCTGCTTTTTGAACGTTTTTTAAATCCTCAGCGCATTTCAATGCCTGATATCGATATCGACTTTCCGGATAACCGCCGCGATGAAGTGATCCGGTATGTCAAAGATAAATACGGAGAAAACTACATCGCCCATATCGTGACATTTGGGACACTTGCGGCCAAACAGTGCCTCCGTGATGTCAGCCGTGTTTTTGAAATACCGCTAAAAGATGTAGACATGCTCAGCAAATCCGTGCCCAATGCCGTCAAAATCACTTTACAGGATGCTTATGAGCAATCCGAGCGCTTTCGTTTGGCATTGTCATCCGATGTCGCATTGCAACGAGTATATGAAATGGCCAAACAACTTGAAGGATTGCCCAGACATGTATCGACACATGCTGCCGGTATCGTCATGTCTAAATATCCATTGCAACAAGTCGTTCCGCTGATATCCATCGAAGAAGACTTGTACTCGAGTCAGTACTCCATGGAATATCTTGAAGACATCGGTCTTATTAAGATGGATTTTCTGGGATTGAGAAATCTGACGATCATTGATGAAATCGTCAATCGAATGGATGTATCCATCGATATTCTCAAAATTCCGCTCGATGATACAAAGACGTATGAACTTATCAGTCAAGGGGATACGGTCGGAGTTTTTCAACTGGAATCCGAAGGTATGAAAGCATTGATCCGAAAGATGAAACCTGATTGCTTCGATGACATCGTTGCGACCATTGCTTTGTTTCGACCGGGTCCTATGGAAAACATACCGTTATATCTGAAAATGAAATCAGATCCTTCCAATATCAAATATCTGCTTCCGCAACTGGAACCGATTTTAAAATCGACCTATGGAATTATGATTTATCAGGAACAAATCATGCTGGTGACTCAGAAAATTGCCGGATTCAGTTTAGCCAAGGCGGACATTCTCCGCAAAGCCGTGAGTAAGAAAAAGGAAGATGAGATCTTAGCACTAAAAGCTGACTTTGTCAGCGGTTGTGTGAACAATGGGGTTAATGAAAATGTTGCCATAACGCTGTTTGACTTGATATTGAAATTTGCCAATTACGGATTCAATAAATCTCATTCGGTCGCGTATGCGTTGATCTCTTATCAGATGGCTTATCTAAAAGCCAATTATCCGCTGCTGTTTTATACCAGTCTTTTAACCAGTGTCATCGGCAGTGAAACCAAGACTTCTGAGTATTTGGATGAGTGCCGTCAACGTGGGGTCCGGATATATCCGCCATCGGTGAATTCAAGCAAAGACAAATATATCATCGAAGGCA